>NZ_JAVCWF010000004.1 GCF_031085375.1 Lactiplantibacillus brownii | reverse complement strand
GGTAGATTGCAAATTTAATCCGAATTTTTGGACAAATTTGTCAGCATAACCTGATACGGTGTTTGCCAGTCGAGTATTTTAAGCGGTCGCTGGTTAATTTGGAGTAACGTCGTCGTTAAATCTTGAGCACTAATGTGCTCAAAACGAGTCCCTTTAGGATAAAAATAACGTAAATTCCGATTAAAGCGTTCATTACTACCACGTTCAGCTGGCGTATAAGCATGGCAGTAATAGGTCTTAATACCATATTGTGATTCAAGTGATACTAGCCCACTAAACTCAGTGCCACGGTCCACAGTAAAGCTGTGCACCGGACCATTAAAAGTGGTTAGGAACTTAGTTAGTGCTTCATTAACAGTCGCTGTCGTCCGATCTTTTAACCGGTATGCCCAAAGGAACCGTGATTTGCGATCGATTAAAGTTAATAAAACTGCCTTACTATGCCCACGAGGACCAACGACTGTATCTAGTTCAAAATCGCCGATGCGATTACGTTGATTAATCATCATGGGACGCTGTTCAATTGATCGCCCCAAAGATTGATTATATTTGGATCGTTGGTCAACGTTACGCCGTTGGCGTACGCCATGTTCAGGTAGATCATTCAAGGAGAAATCAATTCTCCCCTGATTTAGCCAATTATAAATAGATTTAGTAGCTAGTTTAAATTCGTGAGCAATCATTCCTGGTGACCAGCTTAGACGTAAATGGTTGAGAATTTTTTGCTTTAACTCATCGCTCAGCTTA
The DNA here is from genome assembly GCF_031085375.1 of Lactiplantibacillus brownii. NCBI lineage: Bacteria > Bacillati > Bacillota > Bacilli > Lactobacillales > Lactobacillaceae > Lactiplantibacillus > Lactiplantibacillus brownii. The sequence goes on along the minus strand of NZ_JAVCWF010000004.1, from coordinate 47,890 downwards.
GTTTTCCGACCACATCGTGATCGCTTGTATTCGGCATCTGTTTGTGCTAATTCAGCCTGATAAGGTTGACATCGAGATAATTCATAAGAAATTGTTGACGGTGATCGGTTCAGCCGAACGCCCATTTGGATATTGGACAGCCCTAGTTCACAAAAGGTTTCGATTTTAATTCGTTCGGAATAGGTTATACTAGACAAAAGATCAGCTCCTAAAAGATGGGTTTGTGGTAAACACCATTTTAAAGGAAGCTGATCTTTTTTGTCCGAACAGCGTTCGGATTAATTTTACAATCTACCACACAACCAAAAAGCCACTCATCTCATCACGAGGTGGGTGGCTTTTTTGTGTGCATTCTGCTTCATTTAAACGGACAAGTATACGTCTAAAAGCTGAACGTGTTGTCTGAGCGCGCGTGGTGTTATTCGTTAATTTTGCAGTTATACAAGACGTCCATTCTATAGAACTATAGATCTATAGATATTTAAAAATCTCGCATATTTTGTTGAACAGCTCTAACACTATCTATTACCAATTTTTTGCTTTGGTTCGGCATATTTTGAACATAGCTTTCAACGATTTCGTTGAGAACCTCATAGTTTCGCTTATTTTCAATGGTAGCTATTTGCTTTATGGCCATATGAGTGTCTAATTGTGCCTGGACAGACTTTGGAGTATCTTTTGCTGTCAATCTACGTTTTGGCTTAATTAGTACTTGGTCATTTGGCATGCTTCTGTGTTGTTCTTCAAATTTTTGTGGCTCAATTTTCTGAGGTCGTGTGGTTTTATTCTTTCTAGTTTCTCCAAAAGCACCTAATCCCATTTTATCGTTAGCAGTCATTTTTTAACCTCTAATCAATTTTAAACGTTCTAATAATTCATCTACAACCAAATCATAAAGATAGTGAACCCTTCTGTCGTTTATGTCATGGCTAGCATTATTTGTTATACCAGTGCGATCAAATCGTTTTAGTCTAGCCATCTGACGCACCTTTTGTTTAAACATGTTTGCATTGCCGAAGCTTGTAGTTGCATCTTCGATAACGTCTAAATCTAAATCATTTCCGTTTTGTTGTAAGACAGGTAAAACGCCTAACAAATCAATGTCGAGAGAGTAATCGTCTTTGATTTGCAATAAGTGCTTAACGTATGTTTCTGCCCCTCGCAATGAGCGCTCTTGGGTTTGCAAAATAACAATAACGTAATCACTTGCAACCAAAGCGGAATCAGTAAATTTGTTTAATTGTGGGGGAACGTCTAATATTACAAAATCATATTTACTTGAAATTTTTGATAATAGTTTAGAGAAATAATGATCTTGTGTGTAGTCATCAGGAAACGAAGAGCTTAGAAATTTATCATAGTTCTGTAAATCATCATCCGAAGGAAGTAAATCTAAGTTATCATTTACATGAACAATTGCATTTTCTAAACTACCTTTTTTTAAAGCAACTTCAAGCGTTTCGCTAAAATCAGGTTTAGTTCCATACACTTGGCTCATTGTTGTAAACAGCAAGTCTGTAGCATTAGCTTGTGGATCAAGATCTACTATTAAGGATTTTTTCCCTCTATTAGATAAGGTGTAAGCAATCATAACAGCATTAGTTGTTTTTCCAACTCCACCTTTAAAATTCCCGGTTGTAATAGTTGTGGTCAACATAGACACATCCTTTTGGGAAAAATTATAGCACAAAAAAATAAAATTCTATAGAAAATTTTATTCAAATCTATAGAACTATAGAAATTAATATCTATAGAACTATAGAACTATAGATCTATAGTTCTAATAAATAGCGAATATTGCCGACATAGCAGCTCTATAGAACTATAGATTTATAGAACTATAGAAATGAACATCTATAGATTTATAGAACTATAGATTTATAGAATTATAGATTACATAGTTCTATAGAACTATGTAAAAAGCGCCTTTACTTATTCTTGCTATTGAGATATTATTTAGACATAAAATAGAACATAAAAAAACACCCACCGACGGGCATCGGTGAGCGCCACATAAAAGTCATCGTTATTTAATGACTATTATATCATGGCCGGTGCGATTTTTAAAGCCCTAGGGGACAAGCTGGGGTCTAAATCCAAGGGGACACGTTTGCCAGTGCGACTTCAATAAGTCTGGCTATACCACAACAAGGTCATCTGTACGGCTGGGTGGTGAATGGTGAGCGCGACCATTAACGGCGCGGGTGGTAAAACGAAGCTTCGGCTTGGTGCCACTGATTAGTTGGTGATCGAACAAACATAAATACGTATTGCCAACGCCTACTAGGGCGTTTTTTAGTAGGTTAAACCGAAAACGTAGGTTTATAATGAGTGGTGGTAGCAATACCGCAATTGTACAGACAAGCGACGGGCGTTAACGACCGACGAACTAAGGGGAAACTTTTAGTAGTAGAATTGTACTCTGGTTCAGTTATTCCAAATAGCTGATTCCAGGGAACAATTCTGCGCTCAAAACGTCACTCCCTCTAAACTGAATGGAAAACCGTAACCCGTCAAGTCAAATTCCAAAGAAAAAAGAAAGTTGGTGGAATTGTTGGAATGTAAGGATTACATTGTTCCATTGAATCCAGATGTGATCGTTAAGAAGACAATCTATCGGAGTTCTGCAAGAATTACTGATCGACAAAGGAACCAAGTGAAGAGAGTTTTGCGTAGTCAAGGGTATCAGGGAAGAATTAGTAGTATTCGATACACTCGGGTAAATTACAAGTATTCATTTAAAGTATCAGTGAAGTATCGGGGAAGTGTTGGCAAATTTTTGGTTAATACAAAGAATGAGACAGTTGAATTTAAGGGAATGGTCTAGGAGTAATACCGGTAAATTTCACAAACTTCCTTTCCTCAATTAAAGCCAATCTGCGACCTATACCACTTCCTTTTTGGACAAGCTCACAATCAAAAAAGAACGGAATGTTGTTCCCTCGGTAATGAATCAGGTTACTTGGGATAAGCCGCCTTATGTGAAGTAGAAATTGGTATACTAAAAAAGGCTCCCGGTTTAACACTGGAGGCCTTTTTTCTAGGTTACATATTTTGAGGATGAATGTTTTTATCTTCGTAGCTTTTACTTGGGTGCTGTAACATGATGAATACTGCTTAGTTTTTGGTGCCGTACCCCGCAACAGATGCGTCGCTTCGTTGGTATTATCTTAAATGCTAAGTACCGAGTTGAGAAGGATCATAAAGATATTGGCGTCATAATCCCACTGGACGACGAAGAACTTAAATTTTTAATGACTAAAGCCTTGAGACGTTACTTTAACGCCCTAAGAAGCAATGAGAAGCACATCAAGAACGTGGAAAACTACCTGTACGGCACCATGCAAAATCTATTTGGTGTTTGGTGGAATAAACAAGCGGCTAGAGAATACGCGGCCAAACACCCCGAAGAAGAAAAGGCGGCCGACAACGATAACAGTGGGTTGTACTACTAGTCCTAAAAGGCTACAAAATCCTTTCTAAGCAGTTTTAAGACTTACTAACCTATTTTACTTAAGTTAGATTTAAATGGCTTAAACAGAAGAATAGGGGCTTTTAAATGAGTGCCAGAGCTAACCAGGCTAACCAGCTCAAAAGTTCAGCCTTTAGATCAACGCCAAGCTCAAGTGATTTGAGGCTAGGGCTTTATCTATTGATAAGGTACTCAAAAGGTAGTATAATGGTAGTAGTAAAAGAAAGGAGATGAGACAATCATGGCAGTTAAGGAAAAGAAACGGGTCCAAGTCAAGATTGATAAAGATTTGGCCGATGATACCGAAGCAGTTTTAAGCGAATTGGGCTTAAATCCAACCACGGCCATTAACATGTTTTACAAGCGGATTGTTGCTAATGGTGCTTTACCTTTTAATGCGTCTTTAAGCGAAGAAGAAAGAGCTAATTTACGCTTTTTAAAGGCGACCGAAGGGACACCAGTCACCGAGTTCAAAGACGCTAAAGAGGTCGCTGATTGGCTCAACAATCCAGATGAGGACTAATGACTTAGTCAGCCTATACGTTAGTTTTGTAGAAACTAACGGTGGCAAGTCTCGGCCAATTTTAATTCGTCGGGTATCAGAACAGACGGTCGAGGCTTTTAAAATTACTAGTCAGCATGAAAAGAAGTCGGCTTATATCAAGCAACAATATTATCCGATTCAAGATTGGCAATCCGCTGGGTTGAAGAAACCTTCCTGGGTCGATCTTGGTAATATTTATCGCTTTCCCAAAGCCGTTTTAAACTTTAAAGAAATCGGTCATTTAAGTAAGCTAGATCAAAATAAAATTTCAGATTTTACGCTTGACCTAAAATCAAAAAGAAGAGGTAAGGGTCAAAAGATAATTCAACAGCGATCAAGTAAAAGGAAGCACAAAGAAAGTAAAGCAGAGCTTACACAAAGAATTCAAAAACAGTTAAAAGACTTTGCTAAACACAATCCAGAAATTAAGCCAAAAAACAATCCTGAAAATAAAAACGATCGGCCTAGTTATTAGGTTGATCGTTTTTTAATTTACCCGGTTTATGGGCGTTAACATAGTCAGCAAATGTTTTTAAAAGTTCTTCGGTTTGTTCGACCGAGAGGTTATTAGCTTGAAAGTACTTTTCTAATAAAGCCCCTTTTTGAATTAATCGGCGAGAACGGGCTTTGCGGGATTGCCGATTTTCATAGTATTTAGATTGCCGTAATTTAAAATCTTCCCGCTCAATTTTTTGTTTTAAACGCGCTTGCTGCTCGACTAGTTTTTCATATTGATTAGACATGGAATTTCCCCATCTCGTATGGCTAATGATCTACGGACTTTACCTTTAAAAATTCAGAAAATTGCTTGGCTAAAAGCTTAATCTGATCGTTAGACAAATTAGCATAATCTAAATTGGCTTGACTGATGATTTGTTTACCTAGCCGTTGTTCAATCTTATTTTTTTCGTCCTTAATTTTTTGATTAAGGGCTTTTAATTTAGCTTCTTGTTTTTCTAAGTTACTTTGAGACATAATGATCCCTCCAATCATATTAGAAATAATCACCGACACTATATCATAAGGGAAACGTTAAGTCAAAGTATAAAAGTTGAAATAGCGAAGCGGAAGGCATACACTAAGTTAAAGTTAAGAGAATCAGAAGACCGAGTGAAATGAGGTCAATGCGCACTTACACGTCATCTTTGATGACGTTTTGCTAAACCCATTAAAACCTGTATTAGAAGTCGCCGATGGCGACAACAAAATCAAACCCATAAACCCAAATAAAGGTGGTGACCGACATGGCAATTTTTCACATGAGCTTTAGTAATATCAGTGCGGGAAAAGGGAGAAGCGCCATTGCCAGTTCCGCTTATCGAAGTGGTGAAAAGTTATTCGATCAAAAAGAAGGTCGAAGCTATTTTTATGCTCGGTCAGTCATGCCAGAAAGCTTTATTTTGACGCCAAAAAATTCACCTGAATGGACGAGTGATCGAGAGCAGTTGTGGAATGAAGTTGAAAAGAAAGATCGTAAATCAAACTCACGGTATGCAAAAGAGTTTAACGTGGCTTTACCGGTAGAATTAAGTGAATCCGAACAGAAAGAATTACTGACAAAATATGTACAAGAAAATTTTGTTGATGAGGGCATGGTAGCTGATGTGGCAATTCATAGAGATCACCCAGATAATCCGCACGCTCATGTTATGCTAACTAATCGTCCATTTAATCCAGACGGAACATGGGGATTAAAAAGTAAAAGAGAAAATATATTAGATGAAAATGGGAACAAGACTTATACAGGAAATAGTCGTTTTCCAAGATCAAGAAAGGTGTGGCTAGTTGATTGGGATAAAAAAGAAAAAATAACTGAATGGCGGCACAATTGGGCGGTTAGTGTAAATCAAGTTTTAGAGCAAAAAAATATTCCCGATCGGATCAGCGAAAAATCATTTATCGAGGAGGGAATAGATGATACCCCAATGCAACATGAGGGAATCAATAGTAAGCGGCATGAAAGAAAAGAATTTAACCAAGAAGTTAAGGACTATCGCAAGGCCAAAGCCAGTTATAAAAATAACCAAGAAAAAGTAATCAATAGAGGTCATTTAGATAGCCTAAGTAAACACTTCTCGTTTAATGAAAAACGGGTAGTTAAAGAGTTAAGCCATGAACTGAAAACTTATATCAGTTTGGAGAACTTAGATGATAAGCGGCGCATGCTATTTAATTGGAAAAACAGCACCTTAATTAAACATGCGGTTGGTGAAGATGTGACTAAACAATTATTGACAATTAACCAACAAGAAAGCTCACTCAAAAAAGCAGATGAACTCTTAAATAAAGTGGTTGATCGCACGACTAAAAAACTTTATCCAGAGCTTAATTTTGAACAGACCACGCAAGCTGAAAGACGAGAATTAATTAAGGAAACCGATAGCGAACAAACAGTTTTCAAGGGTAGTGAATTAAACGAACGTTTAATGAACATTCGTGATGATTTGTTGACCCAACAATTATTGACCTTTACCAAACGGCCATACGTTGGCTGGAAGTTATTAATGCAACAAGAAAAGGAAGTCAAAATCGAACTGAAATATACGCTGATGATTCATGACGATAACTTAGAAAGTCTAGAACACGTCGATCAAGGGTTACTAGAGAAATATTCACCAACCGAACAGCAAAAGATTACTCGCGCAGTCAAAGATCTACGGGTAATCATGGCCGTTAAGCAAGTCATTCAAACGCAATACCATGAAGTATTGAAAAGGGCCTTTCCCAAAGGTGATTTAGATGGATTGCCATTGATTAAACAGGAACAAGCCTATACAGCCGTGATGTACTATGATCCTGTTTTAAAGCCATGTCAGGCCGAAACGATTGAACAGTGGCAAACAAATCCACCACAGGTGTTTAGTCCCCAAGAACATCAACAAGGACTAGCTTATTTATCGGGACAGCTTAGCTTAGATCAGTTAGAAAATCATCACTTACAACGGGTTTTAAAGCATGATGGCACTAAACAACTCTTTTTTGGCGAATGCAAAGCCGATCCGACGATTAAGAACAGTCAGATCGAGAAAATCCAAAAACAGTTAAAAGGGCAACAAGCCAAGGACGACCAGTACAGAAAAGCAAATATCGGACATTATCAACCACTGAACTACAAGCCAGTTAGTCCAGACTATTACTTAAAGACGGCCTTTAGTAACGCAATCATGACCGCCCTATATGCCCGTGATGAAGATTACCAACGGCAAAAACAAGCGCAAGGTTTAAAGGAGACTGAGTGGGAAATGACGAAAAAGCAACGGCAACACCAAACCCGGAACCGGCATGAAGATGGGGGCATGCACTTGTAATCGGAATAAAAAATGCACCGTTAAACCTGGTTAAAAGCGGCTGAACAAGGCAGAACAGAATTAGAACAGAAGCTCAATCATAAGGAGTGAACGAACATGACCACTGTTATCTTAGCTGAAAAACCCAGTCAAGCCCGTTCATACGTCCAAGCCTTTCAAAAGAGCACAAAAAAACAGGGTTACTATACGGTTAGTGACCCTGTTTTGCCCGATAATACGCTTGTCACGTATGGTCTCGGACATTTAGTTGAACTAGCCACACCGGATAAATATGATCAGAAATACCAGCAATGGGCCTTATCTAATTTACCGATTTTCCCAGACAAATACAGGTTTGAAGTGTCAACTAGTAAAAGAGCGCAATTCAAGATCGTTAAAGATCTGTTAACGAAAGCCGATACCATTATTGTGGCCACCGATAGTGGTCGAGAAGGGTCAAATATCGCGTGGTCGATCATGAACCAAGCGCATATTGATGTTAAGTCGAAAACGATTAAGCGCCTTTGGTTGAATAGCCTAGAAAAAGACGCGATTATTACCGGCTTTAAAAATCTTGGTGATTGGCACAAAGACTATTTGGCTTATAAAGAAGCCCAAACCCGTCAAATTAGTGACTGGTTAATTGGTATGAATGGCAGTCCTTTATATACTTTGTTATTAAGACAAAACGGGGTACGCGGGGTGTATTCGATTGGTCGAGTACAGACGCCAACCTTATATATGGTCTATCAAAGAGACCAGGCAATCAAAAACTTTAAGCCGGAACCCTATTTTGAACTAAATGCTGAAATTCTTGCTAATCAGCAAAAATTTGTCGCAAAATTAGACCCCTATCAGCGATTTAAAGACGAAGCAGGGCTAATGACATTCATGCAGGCTAAACACGTTCAGAAAGGATCACAGGCTGGTTTAATCAAGGGCATTCAAAACCAGGCTAAAAAGCGTGCTAGTCCCCAACTATTCTCACTATCCAGTCTCCAAAGTGCCATGAATAAACGTTATCACGCCAGTGCCAGCCAAACCTTAGCGGCCATTCAAAGTTTATATGAAGCCAAGTTGCTGAGTTATCCCCGAACGGATTGTGCTTATATCACTGATGAAGAATTTGATTATTTAGTGGCTAATCTGACGAAGTATCTGGGTTTAGTCTCTACGCAAGTCGCTTTAACCAATACCACCCCGAATAAGCGCTATGTTAATGGGAAAAAGGTTGAAGAACACTACGCCATTATCATGACTAAAGTCGTGCCGACGAAAGAGAAACTAGCCAGCTTGCCTAAATTACAGCAACAAGTCTACGACCTGGTTTTAAGAACGACGTTAGCGATGTTTGCTGATCCGTACGAGTACGAGGAAACTACCATTATTACCCAAGTTGGTGACGCCAATTTTAAAGCAACGGGTAAGGTCCCAACTAAGCAAGGTTGGCAAGCTTTATTTGATGATCACAAAGCCGACCAGCAAGAGGCAGCCACCCTACCGATCGTTCACCAAGGCGACCAAGTTCAAGCGAATCTGCAAACGCCGCAAAAAGAAACGACACCTCCGGTACCCTTTACCGAAGGTACCCTGATTACGGCCATGAAGACCGCTGGCAAAACGCTTGATGATGAAGTAGCCCAGGCGATTCTCAAAGATGTGCAAGGCATTGGGACAAGTGCGACCCGGGCCAATGTGCTGGAAGTGTTAAAGAAACGCGGCTATCTCGTCTCTGAAAAGAACAAGCTCCACGTCAGTGAAGCCGGGATTACTTTATGTAAAGCGGTCGAACTCGAACCCTTGCTAACTAGTCCAGAAATGACAGCTAAATGGGAGCAAGCGTTACAGCAAATCAGTACCGAAGAACGCACCCCGGATAACTTTTTGAGCCAGATTAAGAAGTTTGTGGCGAAGTTAATTGCTGATGTCCCCACACAATTAACCGGCAATTCAGCCATTAAGCAACAAATCAATCACCAGCAGCAAGCGCAAAAAGTTGCCGGGGTGTTCTTAGAAACACCACAAGTAACTGTCATAAATAAACAAAAGTTTTACATCGTGAAACCCAAGCAAGGCGAGGACTTTACCCTACCCAAGAAATGGAGTAGCAAGACGCTTGGTAAGACCGCAATTAAAGCGTTGGTCACCAAGGGAGAAACGAGCAAATTAAAGGGTTTCAAGAGTAAAAAAGGAAAGTCGTTTGACGCCAAGTTAAAGCTTGACGGCCATAAATTAAGTTTTGATTTTGATTAGAACCTGCCTACCGCCCTGCACTACGTTCCGGTTGGTGAACCCGTCATTTAGGTTCACTTTTACAACCCTAAAAGTAAACCCAAACAACGGGTGAGATTAGCAAAGGAGATCATAAAATGGATAATAAATTAGCAGTCATTGGGAGTGAATTACCAGTTTTACAGGCTAAAGGAACCTACAAGTATTTAAAAGAAATCACTGGTAACGGAGCCTATTATCAAGTGGCTTGGCAAAAATTAGCTGATGGCTACATCGCCCTTTATGGCACGACCCCGATTCAAATCAACGTAGCCCCTATATTGAATGATATTTTTGAAGATGAGGAGGGGTAGACAATGCCGAGTAAAGCAGACGTTAAAGCCTGGAAAGCACAATTAGTCGCCCAAGCCGAACAGCAAATCCTAAAATTAACCGATAGTGACCGATTTAAACAGTATCTTAATACCCTGGCTAAATTTCATCATTATAGCGCCAGAAACATTGATTTGATTTATGCGCAAAATCCTCAAGCCACTCAAGTCGCCGGTTTTAAGCAATGGCAGAAGGCTTTTAACCGCACCGTCAACCGGGGCGCAAAAGCGATTCGGATTGCGGCTCCGATCATTAAGAAGCTAACACCAGCCGAGCAGAAGCATCTTGATACCACCGATGAGCGCGCCATTGTCGGTTATCGCTATCTACCCGTCTTTGATGTGGCACAAACTAGCGGTGAACCAGTGTTAAGTGCTAAAGACTTTGTCAAAGAAAATTTGGCCGATCATCAGAATGTGACAAGCTTGTATAACGCATTCAAGGACTATCTAAACCAGCAAACCGACCTTAAAGTCAGTGAAGTGCCCTTAGCAACGCTAAATGGGGCTAAAGGGGTATTTTCAACCCAGCACTAATGAAATTGTTATTGGTGGTGATGAATCCGATAATGCTTTAAAATTGAAGACGTTATATCATGAATATGCACATAGTCAGTTACACGGCTTAAAATCAGCCTTTAAAGATCGGCCACGAGCCTATCAGGAAACCCAAGCCGAAGCGGTCGCATATGTTGCCATGCAAAATATTGGCGTTGATACCAGCAACTACTCACTCGGTTACGTGGCCACCTGGGCTAAAGATAAAGCCGTGATCCATAGTGCTTTAAGTGAGATCCAGCAAGTGAGCAACAAAGTGATTGAACTTAGCGATGGCTTAACCAAACAATTAGGCTTACAAGAAGCCCCAAAAGAGCCTGAGCATGATCTAAAAAAGCTATCAGCCCATGATCTTAATAAGTCCTATCAAGGCTTGCAACAACAAATTCAACAGGCAACTAGTCCACAACAGAAAGCGCAATTTAAAAACCAGTTAAACGATGTGCACCAAGAAATTAGTGATCGAACTCAAAAACAGCTACAAGCATTTGCTGAACAGAATCCGGAAATCAAACAACCCGAATCCGAACTTGATCAAAGTTTAAAACGGTAGCCAGTTTTTAAAGGACATGCTATAATGTGGACAGAAAAAGGAAGTCCCGCCGAAAACAGGACTTCCCACGCAAGCCGCTTCAAAGGCGGTAGCATAATTACAAAACTATATTAATGTGGAAGTTTGTCAAATGGTGTTGAAGGATAGTTTCTATCCTTTGGAGATCTCCTCGTGTGGGAGATCTTTTTTGTTGTTTTATTAGTTGCGGCGTTTAATCTGGTGTGTTGTCTGAATATCGTACTTGAAGGCATAACAAATAAGCCTACCATCGTGACGTTATTGTGGTAGATAATCTAGGCAATCAGCTGGTAGACGCGTGTGAACATATTGGCCTGATTGGAGAAGCCATAACAAGCACGTTTGAGCTCCTTGATCTTACGGTTGATGCCCTCTATCGGTCCGTTAGAGTAGGACGATTTGGCGGCGTTAATTACGCCATTAAGATTCTTTCGTAGGGTATGCATGGCCGTATCTAGGGGCGTGCCGTTAGGCTGATAGTTAGTGATGATATTCTTGAGTTTATCAGCGTGACGCCCCATCAAAGCATCGTGGAGATCGATGTGGTTTCATAAGCTGTTTTGAAGGCCGGAAACGTATCGGTTCCAATATCAATAGCGTTCTGTTCGGTCGAGTACTCATTCAGGCCGAAGAGGTAGCGGCTCTTTTGTGCGTCAGGGTTGGCCTTGTGGAATAGGCGCCATCGTGATTTCAGTACTTTATATTCCCGCGAATGCTTGTCGAGTTGCTTTAAACATTGAGGGCGAATGGTAGCCATCGTCCGGCCCATTAATTGAATAATGTGGAACCGATCAATAATGAGTTCGGCGTTAGGGAATAGTTTGTGCACGAATGCCTGATAGGAGGCGTTCATGTCCATGATGACGCGTTGAACCGCGGCCCGTTCTGCGGTGCTGTACGGACTAAGAAAGAACTGTTTGATGGTTCTATTAAGGCGGTCGCTAAGTACTTTAACTGATTTGTGAGTGTCGGCGTCAATGCAAATAAACGACATGGAGCCGTGCGTGGAACGGAATTCATCAAAGCATAGATTAATCGGTAACCGGCGGCTCGCGTGTGGATGAATATTAGCCGTCAAAATACGCTGAACTGAGTTTGTCGAAATACCGGTGAGACTGGCGATAGTCTTAGCCGGGAGTGATTTACTGGCTAGCTTCAGCACATGAGTCGCTAGTCCGTGACCGATGGCGTGGTTGGTTGATACCACTGGAGTGGTGGCCGTACAAGTGCTATGGCAGTTACTACAACGCCAGCGTTGCTTGTTTAGCTCTAGAATTACGGGCCGGTCCATGGGTCCTGAAATGTGGACATGAGTGAGCTTGTGTCCGTTAGGGTGCAACGTATTGTATCCACAGCTGGGACAGCGCCTGAGTGTGTAGGTAAGCTCTGCCTGGATGACCAAATACTTTTTGCGACCCGAGCCCCGACCATGAAATTCCTCACGAGTACCGAACACCTGAATGTTTGTGTCTGTAATTCCCAGTAATTTAAGTGGATTATCTAGTTGAGATATCTATTCCTACCCCGCTTATCTTGAGTTTCGTCGCTTAAAGCATAGCACTAGGGAGGCTTAGATGCCTTTTTTTGTTATCAAAAAGGGCCTAGTACTTTTGGAATGGAAATACTTTCCAACACCAAAAATTCTAGACCTAAAAATACTGACAGTAAAATTAATCATTACGGTTTAAACCGCCGACAAATTAGCACTTTATTGCACAATTAAGGGACTTTTACCCAAAAACGATTGCAAACTGTAAATTTATTAGTTATAATTGCTTTGTGAAATTGGTACTAATTGTTTTCAAAACTTCCGAAAGAAGGCATTTGTACAATGGCTGAACGTAGTTATGACTTTCTGATGCCCAGCGTCAATTTCTTTGGCCCTGGTGTCATTAGTAAGATTGGTGATCGAGCAAAGATGTTAGGGATGAAAAAGCCCGTTATCGTCACGGATAAGTTCCTTGAAGGTTTAAAGGACGGCGCCGTGGAACAGACTTTGGATTCTTTAAAGGCTGCTGGTGTGGACTACGTTGTTTACAACAACGTTGAACCCAACCCTAAGATTCGTAACATCAAAGAAGTTAAGAAACTTTACGAAGAATCCGGTGCGGACTCCATCATCACTGTTGGTGGGGGTTCTGCTCACGATACTGGTAAAGGTGCCGGCATTATTTTGACTAATGGCGACGACATTACCAAGTTGGCTGGGATTGAAACACTCGACAAGGCTTTGCCACCATTAATCGCCGTTAACACGACGGCCGGTACTGGTTCTGAATTAACCCGTCACGCGGTTATCACGAATGAAGAAACCCACTTGAAGTTCGTGGTTGTTTCATGGCGGAACATTCCGTTGGTTTCATTCAACGACCCAACTCTGATGCTCGATGTGCCTAAGGGCTTAACCGCAGCTACTGGGATGGATGCCTTCGTTCAAGCCGTTGAACCTTACGTTTCCGTTGACCACAACCCTATCACCGACTCACAATGTGTGGAAGCTATCAAGTTGATTGAAACTTCCCTTCGTGAAGCCGTTGCTAACGGCCACAACTTGGACGCTCGGACTAAGATGGTCGAAGCTGAAATGTTAGCCGGGATGGCCTTCAACAACGCCAACTTGGGTTACGTTCATGCCATGGCTCACCAACTCGGTGGTCAATACGACGCACCTCATGGTGTTTGCTGTGCCTTACTTCTACCTTACGTTGAAGAATATAACATCATTGCTTGCCCAGATCGTTTCACCCAATTGGCTGAAATCATGGGTGAAAACACTGAAGGCCTATCAACGCGGGATGCTGCCGAATTAGCCATCAAGGCCATGAAGCAATTATCCGAAGACGTTGGTATTCCTCACTCAATCAAAGAAATTGGTGCTAAGCCAGAAGACTTTGAATTGATGGCTGAAAATGCCTTGAAGGATGGGAATGCTTTCTCTAACCCTCGTAAGGGGACAAAGGAAGATATCATCAAGATTTTCCAAGCTGCCTACGACGCTGAATAATTTAACGTAATATGATGAAAAGCCGCCGAATTTCGACGGCTTTTTTAGTGTTTGTGCGTATACTTAAGGAAGTTTGTCAAATGGTGTTGAAGGATAGAAACTATCCTTCAACACCATTTGACAAACTTCCTTAATAAACTGGTCGCGTAAACTAGTTTGGTGAACCCAAATTGCCGGTGAATTTCATCAATCACCTGGTTTAACCGGCTACGGCGAATTTGGTTACGCGGTGTTTCAAATAAATTAAGTTGTTGGCCGGAGTTGGCACTTAGTTTACTGCTATAAACGCCAATATTCCGGACAGCTTGACCGTCCCAATTCTGACGGAATAACCACAATAATTGTTGCGTCAAAACTTGATTGTCATTAGTTGGTTCCATTTTTAAAGCTTGGTGAAAGCCACCGCGGCCATCTGCTTCGGCTGCGGCATAGGAAAAACCAATGCTTAGCGATAGACACCCCGCCAGTTTATGGTGGTGCCGAAGCCGCGCCGCCACCTGTTCCCCAATTTCTTTAATGACGGTTTCAATTTCGACTTGGTTAAAATAATCTCGTGGCAATACTTGCGAATTACCCAGGCTAGCTTCTTTAACCTTAGTTGGTTCCGTGACTTGTGCGCGATCAATTCCCCAGGCCGTAGCAAATAATTGGCTACCAATGATGCCAAGTTGTTGTTTGAGTAATAAGGGTTGGTATGGGCTAGCTCATACATATTGTGAATGTGAAGACGGTTCAAACGTTTCGCCATACGGGGGCCAATCCCCCAAACGGCTGTTAATTCAGTAATTGACCAAATTTTATCCGGCACAGTTTCGTAATGGATTTCACCGATCAATTCATGATTATGTTTAGCGTAAAGGTCTAAGGCTAATTTAGCTTGCACCGGATTGTCACCAATTCCCACGGTGGTATACAAGCCTAGCTTTTGCCGAACTGTCTTTTGAATCAAGCGTGCCACTTCGCGAACGGAATTGCCAAACAGCCGCCAAGTATGGGTCATATCAAGAATGCTTTCATCAATTGAATACGGCCAAACCTCTTTTTCAGTGGTAAATTGATGAAAGATCTGATTAATCAGTAAATTGCGTTGAATATAAAGGTTCATGCGTGGTGGCACGACCCACAGCCGGGGATCATTGGGTAAGTCACGTTTGCGTGAGACATTGGCTTTAATATGAAATAAGTGCTTAGCTTCGGGTGACGTGGCTAAGATTAGCCCACCATTGGTATGCTTAAGGACAACTAACGGACTTTTAAGGGGTTAAGCCCCCGGCAACGGCTTCGCAACTAGCATAAAAGGACTTGTTATCGATTAAGAAGAACACGCCATGCAGTTCATCGTCAAAAAACATTTTGATCACTTCCGCTAGCTTTTACCTGTATTGTAGCATAAAAATCGAACGTGTGTGCCCCCGAACTGTTAGAAAGCTGATTAAAAATAGTCGAAAGTCCATTATAGTCATGCTATAATGTAGACAGAAAAAAGGAAGCCCCGCTAGAACAGGACTTCCCATGTAGAGCCGTTTAAGACGGTGGCATTAATTAACGACTAAAAATAACCGCTAGCTGTGCCAAGCTAAGGCGGTTATTTTTTTTGCTGACTTTTGATCAGCTCAACAATTAATGCAATTAAAGCCACGATAAAGGTACCGAAAGCCAGCATTAATTGTAAAGCGTCCGCAACGGACACTTAGGCTACCCCTTTCGTTAGGATTTATGGGCTTTAAAGGTTTAACACCATAAGCACCACCTCCGATCGGAAATAGCCACCGCCTTAACTTCTCTACGAACTTTAATTATACAGGAGGAATGAAATATTGGCTACGTTACAAAAAATCATTTCAAAAGCTAAGGATAATAGCAACTTCATTTATCGAGGGTG
The DNA here is from genome assembly GCF_031085375.1 of Lactiplantibacillus brownii. Taxonomy (NCBI): domain Bacteria; kingdom Bacillati; phylum Bacillota; class Bacilli; order Lactobacillales; family Lactobacillaceae; genus Lactiplantibacillus; species Lactiplantibacillus brownii. Next base: position 31,969 of record NZ_JAVCWF010000004.1, on the reverse strand, counting down.
TGCATTTGAAAAATATGATTTAGTTCCAACTCTAGCTAGAAAGTTAAAAACAGACATCAGTTTTGCCCAATACAATATTTATTCTGACGTTGTTAAAAAAGCCGCTGAGCGAGGGTATTCAGAAGTAGGTATGAATGGGCTGGCAGATGGCCTTTCTCAGCACTACGGGCTCAGCACTAGTTATCTAGACTGGAGTTATTCGGTCTATGTAGCTTTATACTTTGCATTCAGCAGTTATATTAAACAGTTTGTTGATGAAAATATTTTGGACCAACATATCGATCTTTGTAAAATGCATTGTCTTAGAGACGACTTCAACAAGCACAAGTATTGCATATATAGACTTAATAAGACCTTATATGATGAGTTAAAGAATCAATATCCTAAATTACCGCTAATAGTATCTGATACAGATCATAAAAACGAAAGAATGGAATCACAGCAGGGGCTGCTATCTAGCATAGATAGCACAAAAGTAAACGATAATGCTAAAATTCAAAACTCTCAAATTAAAATATTGGCTGATTGGCTTCAATCTAATAATCCTGATGACTTTTTGAAGCAATCTGGCGATAAATACTCATGGAATAATGAAACTCTTTTAGAAAAAATAACCTTCAAACTATCGCAAAGAGATCGAAATGATTTACAAAAATATTTAAAAGAAAACGGAGCCATCAGTACCAAATTATTTCCGGATTTTGAGGGTGTAAAAAAGAACATAGAATTTTCAAAAGATTATAATATTTTGAGAGATTGGGAAATCGCCTATCAAGAAGCTCCTTTGAATTCAAATTTTACAGCCCCAGAAGATTTATCAAAAATGGTAAATGGAAATCAAAACGTTATAAATTCAAGATTAAATACAGATAATCTAGGGGAAGGAGAATTTTTCCCTTTTCAATAAATTAGCGTGACGTCCACTAGGGTATACCCTATTGGCCTTTTTTATTTCTGTGCTATACTAGGAATTACAAGTGTTCATTAGAACTGTCCAAAAGGAGAATTGGAAATGGCTAAAATCGGTTATGCGCGTGTGAGTTCCAAGGAGCAACATTTAGATCGACAGTTAGCGGCTTTAAGAGGCGTTGATAAATTATTTACGGATAAATTAAGTGGGGCTAACACTAATCGGCCAGAACTGCAAAAAATGCTGGCCTATATTCGTGAGGGTGATATTGTCCTGGTCACTGAATTAGATCGCTTAGGCAGAAACAATCAGGATTTAACTAAAATCATGAACACCCTTCAAAATAGGGGCGCCACCCTAGATGTGTTAAATTTGCCGTCCATGACCGGGATTGCTGACCCAAATTTACGTCAACTGATGACCAACTTGATTATTGAACTCTATAAGTATCAGGCCGAAAGTGAACGTAAGCGAATCATTGAGCGCCAGCAACAAGGGATTGCCTTAGCTAAGCAGCAGGGTAAATATCATGGGCGCAAACCCCAATATGCCAAAGATGATCCCCGTTTGCAACACGCTTTTAAGCTTTATCAAACGGGTATGAGTGATGTAGATGTTGCCCGTAATACAGGGATTAAACGGACGACCTTTATCAGATATCGAAAGAAATTCAATATACAAAGATGATGTTTACATGAGAGAATCATAGCAGAGCGGACCACTTGAAACTTCTAACTCCACTAAAATCCGAGAAATGACCAAGAAAAATGACAACTCTTCGAATATTGTTACTTCAAATTAAAATCAAAAATGATTACCTTAAAAATTGAGGTTTTTTAATTAAAATAATATTATTTTATGCTGTGTTATCCGCAATTCTAAATCTGGATCATAGTGATATTTGATAGCTTTGTAGCAGTATGTAAATAAAATTATTATTCTGATAAAAGCAAGCAACGATTGACAATTCTGAGCGTTATTTTTCGAATCATGGCGTTTTTATATTACAATGATCCTAGAAAAAGTAAAGTTATGGAGGCGATTAGATGAGTGATTTGGATCAGACAAACAGCTATCGATACGTCATTGTTGGTGGCGGAGTGGTTGCTGGCTATGCCATCAAGGGAATTCGACAGGAAGATTCAGAGGGTGAGATCTTAATTATTTCGCAAGAGGCGGATGTCCCATATGAACGACCGGCACTGAGTAAAAAACTATGGCTAGATGATGAATTCACTGAAGAGAACATTCAGATTGGTGCTGAAAATTATCCCAATGTGACTTTTAAGTTCAAGACAACGGTTACGGCTATTAATCGGCAAGATAAGGTCATTACATTGGCCGATAGTGAGCAAATCAAGTATGAACAGCTATTGCTAGCAACTGGCGGAGAACCTAGACAAATCCAGGGACCTTCTGATCCACATGTGCTAGTCTTTAGACAGTGGTCAGATTATCGCAAGTTACGTAAATTTAGTGGTCCGAACAAGCGAGTTGTGATCATTGGTGGTGGATATGTTGGTACAGAGCTCGCATCGTCACTGACCCAAAATGAGACTGAAGTTACGATGATTTTTCCAGAAAAAGCGCTGGGTGAGGGTAAATTTCCTGAGTCTATTCGGACTGAGTATGAAGCCACGTTCAAACGCAATGGTGTCACACTGATGAGTGGTCAGTTTGTCCAATCATATCAACGCCAAGGTGACCACTTGACTCTATTGACAAAGGATGGTACGGTGATCGCGGCCGATACGATCATTGTTGGGTTAGGCGTTACGCCGCGGATTAGTTTAGCTGAAGACAGTTGTTTGGATTTAGCTGATGGTGGTGTGAAAGTTAATGAGTATCTCAATACTAGTGACCCAGCCATCTGGTCTGCTGGAGATATTGCCTCTTATCCAGATCACATCTTGGGTCGGCAACGGATTGAGCACGTGGACCATGCCCGACTTTCTGGTGAATTAGTTGGCCGTAATATGGCAGGTGCTCACATGAGCTATCAGCATACCCCATACTTCTATTCCATGATTTTTGATATTTCCTGGCAAGCAATCGGTAATATTGATCCTAAATTGCAATTGATTTTTGATCGGCGAACGCATGGATCGCTTGTCTATTTCATAGATACCGATAAGTTAGTTGGTGTTTTAGTTTGGAATGTTAAGGTGAATCTTGATGATGTTCGCGCATTGCTTGCGAACGCTCCAGCTACAGATGATCTGGTGGGCTCCATTCGAGAGAAGAAGGCTTAGTATCTGGATGAGATATCGGTGAATCATTGCGTCATCACGAATGTACTTTAGAACAAAATGGCCATCATTAACGATGGCTCAGTAGCAAATAAAAACTAGCCTTGAGTCATTTTAAAGTGCATGAAGTGCAACACAAAAGTTAGACAAAAGTAAATATTATTATGCCGCTAAGGTATGTTCTCGATATTCACACGGGGACATACCCTTTGTTTTTGATGAGATTCGTCGGTAATTGAACCAATTAACATATTCTAAAGAAACTGCTTTTAATTCGGCTAAGCCTTTACACGGTGGGAATCCAGCCAAACATTCGGTCTTATAAAGGCGAAAAAAGCTTTCAATCGGGGCATTATCATGACAATTTCCCTTGCGGGACATACTTTGGATAAATTCATGTTCAGATAATTTTTTTGTATAGGAATCTAGTTGGTAATGCCATCCTTGATCGGAATGAGTGATGGGTTGAACATTACTTGGTAACTTATTGATTAATTCATCAACGGTCTTGGTTATTAGAATGCAATTGGGACTATTACTGATTTGAAATGCTAAAATTTCCTTGCTGGCCTCGTCGGTAATAGCTGAGATATAAGCCCATCGTGGTTCGCTAAGCGAATTTGCGTAATATCTGTATGGAGTACTATATAAGGCTTAGCCTGTTTAAAGTCTTGTTCCAAGAGATTTTCGGCGATCTTACCGACGGTACCCTTATAAGAGGAATATTTACTACTGTTCTTGTTCCGGTTATAAAGACTCACTTGTACGCCCAATTCATCCATTAGTCGGCGTACAACCGCATCTGCGATATGAACATCAAGCTTAATTAGTTCATCTTGAACCCACCGGTAACCGTAGGTTAACCGACCACGATACTTACCATTTTCAGCATATTTATCATTATGATTTTTGATCCTTTTACGTTCATCATGATGCGTGGCCTTCTTAAGCCCAATGGCACTAAGTATATCGCCAATTCTATAACGTTGTTTCTTGGGTAACTTGACTTGATCCGCCCTGATCTGATCAACTATTTCTTTTTTTTGATGCCCTTTGAAGGTCCGAACAGGGTCATTGATTTTTTAGGATGTCATTCTCCAACTTTGTGTCATAGAATTCCTGATTCTTTTGAGCGATCTCGCTTCGTAAACGCTCGATTTCACTCTGTTTTTCTAATTGACGAATCTGTTTTTTAGAACGTTTCGTTTTGGTTGACCTACCTTTGGGATGAGGCTCTAAGCTAGAATAGCCGTCTCGAATAAGCGTTTTTCGCCAAACACTAATCTGACAGGCTAAAACGTTGTATTTTCCGGCAACCTCGGCTAAAGACTCATCATGAGTTTGGTAGTAGTTTATCACATACCATTTAAATTCTGCCGAGAACTTACGCCGAGTTTTGTACCGCTTAAGTGTTTCAATGCCGTTCAGATGATATTGTTGAAGCCATCGATTAACTTGTCGCTTGGGTAATTGATGATTTCTTGCTAGTTCCGCTCTGGAAGTACCGTCGCTGAGATGTTCATTTATAATTTGAGCTTTTACAATCTACCTTAAGACTAAATCAGTATCCATCTTTTTTGAGAACGAATAGCCGATAATTCGTCGTGAGTGCAGATCCATGATGGCTGATAAGTAACACCAGCCATTACGCTTCGTTTGAATATAGGTCATATCAGCGGTCCATTTTTGATTTAAACCAGTGGTCGAGAAATCCTGCTTAAGCAAGTTGGGACGCTGTTCAACCTTGGTTTTGGAAGCCGAAGCTGCTTTCCATTTATTGACGGTAACGGAGTGGATATCCAGTTCCTTCATGAGCCGGGAAATCCGTCTTGGGCTGCACCGACGCTGCAGTGGTTGAAGTTCCAGATTCAATTCATGGTGGATCTTCATAACACCGTATCGCTGCTTAAATTCCGCAAAGATCCGCAGAATCCGTTGTTTCAAGTCCGCATCTTCGGCCCGGCGTTTTGAAGGCTTTGGGGATCGATAACGATAATACTGGGCTCTGGAAACACCGAGGATTAGGCACATCTTAGTTACCTGGTGGTGATGGCTTTCTTGGTGAATGTAATCAAAAATATTGGTTGCTTCTGCGCAAGGAAGCCCAGGGCTTTTTTTAGGATTTCGTTCTCCTCAGACAGCAAAGCCAGTCGCTTTTCCATCGCTTTAATTTCGTCTGGCGATTTACCGGATTGAGTTTTGGCTTGGTCCTAGATCCACTTATGAACGGTTGAATAGCCAATGCCATATTCTCTGGCCAGTTGGGCGGCTGATTCGCCTTGTTTATATAGGTTGATAATGTTTTGTTTGAATTCTTTGTCGTAACGAGTTGGCATGTAAAAATTCCTTCCTTTTGAGAGACGATTTATTCATTATATGCTCTCTTAAAAGTTGTCTCAGGAATCAGCTTACATCCAAATTTTAGAGTATGATAAAGTTGATTAACAATTTCGATAAAGGCGATGATGGGATGAAAAGCACGACGAAATGGGTAACACGGTGGCCCGAACGAATTAGTTACGGCTTAAGTGACGCCGCCGATAATTTAGTCTTTCAAATGATGACGACCTATTTGCTATTCTTTTACACTGATGTTTATGGACTGACACCAAGCGCGGTGGCCATTTTATTTGTCGTGGCGCGGGTAGCTGACGTTGTTGAAAGTTTTGTCATCGGGATCATGATTGATCACACACATTCACGGTTTGGCAAGAGCCGACCGTTCTTCCTCTGGTATTCGTTACCTTACGTTATTTTTGCGGTTCTCACCTTTGTGACGCCTAACTTTTCGTATAATGGTAAATTAATCTGGGCATATGTGACGTATTTAGGCCTTGGATTTCTGTATACGGCTGTTAATCTGCCAATCACGTCAATCTTACCAACGATGTCGCAGAATACTCGTGAGTTGACGTTGTTGGGTGTCATTCGTCAATTCTTTGGCAGTTCGGTTCAAATTGTGGTGGCGGTATTCACATTACCCTTGGTTGCGTTCTTCGGCCACGGTAATCAGCAAAAAGGGTTCTTGGGCACAATCATCGTGTTTAGCCTGATTTCATTTCTTTTGATTATCAACACGTTTGTCCATGTTCGCGAACGGTTCGCGAATCCTGAAATTGCCCATCAACCGTTAACAACTGTCCTAAAAATGTTGAAACATAATCAGCCATGGATCGTTATGTCAATCGTGATTCTCATGTACTGGCTGGTGACGGCAATTAAGAATCAGACAACCATTTACTATTTTAAATATACGGTGGGAAACGAAAACCTGGTACCACTAGCTAACAGTTTTACCCTGGCAGCGTTAATCGGGGTATTGCTGATCATTCGAATTACCGAGGTTCGCAGTAAGAAGCAAACGATGCTTCGCGGTATTTTAATGGCGCTGGTTGGTCAAGCCGTGATTGCGATTGGGGTTTATACCAAAATACTGTGGTTCTTGTTTGGCGGTGTCTTGATTAACTCGATTGGCAATGGGATCATTATCGGCCTCGTCTCAATCATGATTGCTGACACAATCCGTTATGGTGCCAGCATGGGGATCCAAGCCGAGGGAATTCTGGCTTCAACGGATGACTTTGGCGTTAACGTCGGCCTTGGTGTTGGCGGCTTGATTACAGCTGGTTTGTTTCACTTTTCGGGTTACGTTGCCAATCGAACCCAGAATGCCGCAACTCTCACCATGATTGATTTGAATTATGTTTGGATTCCGTTGGTTATTTATGTGGGGATGTATTTTGTATTGCGGCTTTATGATGAGGGGCGGATTGAACGAGCAATAGAAGCAAGAAAATAAGTCCGAATTATATTCTAAATAATAATTTTTGATTTGCTAACTAACACCGGTGCGGTGTGATATTATTGGTTCTGGTGCAAATTTTCCTCGCTGACTTGATTTTAGTATACTGGGTGCCAAGAAACGAGGGATTGCGCGCATGAATCACTTTAAGGGACGCCACTTTCAAAAGGACATCATCTTAGTAGCCGTTGGCTACTATTTCAGATTCAGTCTCAGCTATCGTGACATCGTTGAATTGCTTCGGGATCGGGGTATCACTGTTCATCACACCACGGTCATGCGTTGGGTTCATCACTATGGCCCCATCTTTAAGGCTCTATGGCGTCGGCATCAAACAGCTCACGCTAAAAGTTGGCGAATCGATGAGACCTATATTCGAGTTAAAGGCCGTTGGGCCTATTTGTATCGCGCTATTGACAGTAACGGTTTGACCATGGATTTTGAGTTACGAAAACACCGCGATTATACCGCATCCTATCACTTTTTGAAGCGTCTCTTGACGACCAATGGTCGGCCTGATCGATTAGTCACTGATCAATATCGGGCAACACTGAAAGCAGTGAAGCAAATTTATTGAGCAAAATATGATAGACATTAAGTAATAAGTGTTACCCTTGAAAATGTAATGAAGAAACTATTGTGTTAGGAGGATTTTATGGATAAACGTAAAATTGTAATTGTTGGTGCTTCACATGGTGGTCATGAATCAGCAATTGAGCTGTTGGATAAATATAATGATGTAGATGTAACTGTTTATGAAGCTGGCGACTTTATTTCATTTATGTCCTGTGGTATGCAATTATACTTAGAAAATAAAGTTACGGCTGAAGATGACGTCAGAAACTTTGCTCCTGAAGATGTTGAAAAGAAGGGCGGTCATGTTTATGCCAACCATGAAGTAACCGCGATTCATCCTGAACATAAGACAGTAACAGTTAAGGATTTAACCAATAATTCTGAAGAAGAAGTTCAATATGATAAGTTAATTCTTTCATCAGGTGTAACGCCAAAGGTTTTACCAGTACCTGGCAATGATCTTAAGAATATCTATTTAATGCGTGGACGTGATTGGGCTTCTAAGTTAATGAGTGCTGTTAACAATCCAGCAATTAAGAATGTTGCTATTGTTGGTGCTGGTTATATTGGTACTGAAGCTAGTGAAGTATTTGCTAAAGCTGGCAAGCATGTAACTTTAATGGACATGATTGATCGTCCATTAGGAACTTACTTGAACCCTGAATTGCTTGATGTTTTGGAACCTACCTTTAAGAAGAATATGGACTTGAAGATGGGCGTTAAAATTGAAGGCTTCAACGGTAATGAAAAAGTTGAAAGCGTCAAGACCGATCAAGGCGATATACCAGCTGACTTGGTTGTTGTTTCAGCAGGGGTAACTCCTAATACTGATTGGATAAAGGGCACAGTTGATTTAGATCAAAGAGGCTGGATTAAGACTGATCCATACTTGAGAACGAATGTTAAAGACGTTTACGCTATTGGAGATGCAATTTTGCCACTTTCTATTCCAGCAGGTAAGCCAATGCCAATTGCTTTAGCTACTACTGCTAGAAGAGAAGCACAATATGTGGTTGATCATATCTTTGAAGATAAGCCAGATCGCGCTTTCAAGGGTGTTATCGGTGCTTCAGCTCTTAGCGTCTTTGACTATCACTTCGCTACTGCGGGATTAAATAAGTTTTCAGCTGCTAAGAATAAGCTTGATTATCAAACTAGCTTCTATGAAGATCATATGCGTCCAGCTTATGTCCCAGAAGCAGATAATCCTAAGGTATATGTCAGCTTAACCTTTAATCCATATACTCACCAAATCTTAGGCGGTGCTGTCCTTTCTAAGTATGATATTACTGCTCAAGGCAATGTTTTAGCTTTGGCAATTAGTCATAAGATGCGCTTGGAAGACTTGGCTGAACAAGACTTCTTCTTCCAACCAGGATTTGACCGTCAATGGAGTTTGCTTAACCTAGCTGCTCAACATGCATTAGGTATGGCAAGATTCTAATTTAATCGTTAATAAAAATAAATTATAAAGATAAAAACTAGTCATGTTTTTAACGGCTCTTTGTCAAATGGTGTTGAAGGATAGTTTCTATCCTTTGGAGATCTCCTCGTGTGGGAGATCTTTTTTGTTTTTTTATTAGTTGCGGCGTTTAATCTGGTGTGTTGTCTGAATATCGTACTTGAAGGCATAACAAATAAGCCTACCATCGTGACGTTATTGTGGTAGATAATCTAGGCAATCAGCTGGTAGACGCGTGTGAACATATTGGCCTGATTGGAGAAGCCATAACAAGCACGTTTGAGCTCCTTGATCTTACGGTTGATGCCTTCTATCGGTCCGTTAGAGTAGGACGATTTGGCGGCATTAATTACTCCATTAAGATTCTTTCGTAGGGTATGCATGGCCGTATCTAGGGGCGTGCCGTTAGGCTGATAGTTAGTGATGATATTCTTGAGTTCATCAGCGTGACGCCCCATCAAAGCATCGTGGAGATCGATGTAGGTTTCATAAGCTGTTTGAAGGCCGGAAACGTATCGGTTCCAATATCAATAGCGTTCTGTTCGGTCGAGTACTCATTCAGGCCGAAGAGGTAGCGGCTCTTTTGTGCGCCAGGGTTGGCCTTGTGGAATAGGCGCCATAGTGATTTCAGTACTTTATATTCCCGCGAATGCTTGTCTAGTTGCTTTAAACATTGAGTGCGAATGGTATCCATCGTCCGGCTCATTAATTGAATAATGTGGAACCGATCAATAATGAGTTCGGCGTTAGGGAATAGTTCGTGCACGAATGCCTGATAGGAGGCGTTCATGTCCATGATGACGCGTTGAACCGCGGCCCGTTCTGCGGTGCTGTACTGACTAAGAAAGAACTGTTTGATGGTTCTATTAAGGCGGTCGCTAAGTACTTTAGGTAGATTGTAAAATTAATCCGAACGCTGTTCGGATTAATTTTACAATCTACCAAATATCCTTTTTCATGATCTTTCACCTGTCTTAGATTTTAGAAGTATCACTTGGTTTCTCAATTAACTTAAACCGTCGCTGCTGCGTGCGTTTACTAATCCCCGTCTTTCGTTCAATCATCTTGTAGGTCATGCCTTGTTTTCGCAGCTCATAAGCAAATCTGATTTGTTCATCAGAATACGTTTTCGGTCGCCCTTCCCGAAACAACGGATCATGTTGCTTGGCATACAATTTACCTTCTTGTGTGCGCGTGACAATCATATCGCGTTCAAACTGCGCAAAGGCGCTAAATATTGTAAAGACTAATTGGCCAGTCGGCGTATTGTCAATTAAGCCCATATTCAAAATGTTGACTTTGACATTTTCTTTAAACAACTCTTGGATAATGGCTAATGCCTCGCGTGTGTTCCGCGCAAACCGATCCAGCTTAGTGACAATCAAAGTATCACCTGTTTTTAGAGCGCGCAACAGTTTTTGAAACTCCGGTCGTTCAGTAGTTGTGCCGGTAAACTTTTCCTGAAAGATTTTTTCTGCTCCTGCCAATTTTAGTAACTCAATTTGATTTGCTAATTTTTGATCAGTGGTACTGACCCGCGCATAGCCATATTTCATCTTTTTATCTCCTTACTTATGTCATTAAGTAATGACACGGTTCTAACCCTTTAATTATACAGTGTCAAAAAAGAGGCCACAACTGTTAAGTTATGACGCAGTTTATATATTCATTTAGCGGACATTAACCCATTTATTAATAAAAACTGGACTTAGAATGCGTTTCTCAAACGTCGAAACATGAAAAAAAGCCTATTTCTAGGCGCTTTTTACGATTATTGTTGTAAAGTTTGTTGGGCTTTTTTAGCTCTTGGCTTTTTAAATCTGGATTATCCTTTGCACCTGAAGATGGAAAGGGGACTGCTTCTTCTGCTTATGGTGGTCTAGGCATGGCTTTAGGTAATAACGGATTTAACGTTATCGGTGCTTTGTTCCTTAGCCAGTTTCGACTAGGATTTATAGTCTTTGGTATATTCACATTTGCTGGCGTATTAATTGCAACTTTGATTGTCCATGAGCCTTCTAATTTAGATGAAACCTCAACTAAAAAGAAAGAAAAGTTTTCTTTAAAAAATGTAAAGTTAATTTTTCCTTCTTGGCAAATTGGCGCGACTACTACCTAGCTCTTATAGGAAAAATGTTTCAGGGAGTTGGAAACTTTGCAATTACAGGATACATTTTATATATAATGACCGACTTTCTTCATCGTGGTAATCAAACTCAATCTTCTATCCAACTTGTTAACATGATTATGCTTATTTTTGGCATTTTGATGGGATTAGTCGCTGGGCCACTATCTAATAAATTTAAAATACTGAAATTACCAGTAGGTCTCTCAACTATCTTATTAGCAATTGCAGGTCTCTCCCTGTTCTTCTTAAGAAATAATACTGGTATTATTCTTTACGCCTTAGCTGCCGGTTTAGGAATGGGCTTATGGAACGCACTTGATAATTTATTAAACTTAAAAGTTATCCCCGATCAAAATCGTGTTGCATTTTTCTTAGGTGTTTACAACTTAGGTAATACAATTACACAAGCTATCGCACCCGTTTTAGCCGCTGCCGTCATAAGTCTTTTTGGTTATTCTGGAATTTTTATTGTTTCATTTATTTTTTCCTTGATTGGTGGTATTTCAATGCTATCGATTAAATCATTAAAACGTTAGTAAGATATTTTTTAGCAATCCTTATTTAAAGTTAAGGATTGCTTTTTGTTCTCTTCAGTTGCAATCGCTTGCAACTCGCACCTATCCTCTGCTATGCTCGTGCCAACAATGGTAATTATTTATTCACCTAAATTTAGGATGGAGGTAATTAAATGACTGAAAGTTATCAATTTGATGTTTTGTACTTAGGCGCGGGGCATGGTGCCTTCGACGGGGCGGTTCCACTAGCTAATAGTGGTAAAAAAGTCGCCATTATCGAAGCGGACAAAATCGGGGGAACTTGTCCAAACCGTGGATGCAACGCGAAAATTACGCTGGACAACCCGGTTCAACTTTTACGCCACCAAGAACGCCTTGATGGCATTGTAAATGGTGACTTAAAGCTGGATTGGACTGCCAATGTAGAACATGAACACGAAGTCATCGACGGCTTGCCGGACATGATTACTGGTTTACTCGACTCTGTTGACATCGAAATTATTCACGGTCGTGGAAAATTTGTTGATGCTCACACCATCGAAGTGGATCAACAGCGCTACACCGCTGACAAAATCGTGATTGCAACGGGGCTACGTCCCCACCATCTAGATGTTATGGGCTCAGAACTTACGCATGACAGTACCGATTTTATGAACCTCAAACAGCTTCCTGAAAATATCGTAATTATTGGCGCGGGCTATATCGGCATGGAATTTGCCACGATTGCCAATGCTGCCGGCGCGAACGTCACTGTACTTTTACGCCATAATCGGGCGTTGCGCAAATTTAATCAAGATTACGTAAAACAAGTCATTGCCGACCTCGAAAAACGAGGGGTGAAGTTCATTTACAACGCTCAGGTGGATCGTTTTGAGGAAGACGGTTCTCATTTTACCGTGTCTTATAACGATCACGAAACCCTCACCACCGACTGGATTTTGGATGCTACCGGACGAATTCCTAACATCGAAAACATCGGATTAGACGAAGTAGGCGTTAGTTACAATGCTAACGGGATCGAAGTTAACGATCATCTTCAAACTAACATTGATAACATCTATGCTTCTGGTGATGTGCTTGATAAAGAACAGCCTAAGCTCACCCCGACTGCGATCTTTGAATCTAGTTATTTAACCCAACTTTTCACAGGAAAGACTACTGACGCAATCAACTATCCGCCCATCCCAACCATTGTCTTTACCTCACCACAAATCGCACAGGTTGGTATGAGCGTCGAAGAAGCTCAGCAAAATCCTGATTACACCATTAAAACTAATCATCTTCCTGACGGATGGTTCCGCCAAGTTGATAAGGAAACAATTGGTGATAACACCTTGATTTACGATCAAGACCATCATCTTGTAGGAGCAGCTGAAGTTAGTGAACATGCTGCCGATGCAATTAACGTTTTATTACCAGCAATTGAGTTTCAATATACAGCTGAACAACTAGGCCGCATCGTACCTCTCTTCCCTACTTTGGGAGCGGACGTCTGGTCACAGATTTAAAAAAACGCTGAGCCTCTTTTAAGGAGACTCGGCGTTTTTTTATTATTTAGTAAATTCAGCAATTGCATCATCAATATGTTGCCGTACTACCTCAACATGATCCATTTCATCATCTTCTACATGTGGTAAAGGATTACGTGCTCGTCCTACACTTACCCCACGTTTAGCTAAGATTAACTTCATCACATCATATAAATTACCTTTAAATGATGTCAATTTAACTGAATCATCTATTTTCGCCATAGTCCCCACCATTTTCTTGGTTTTTCTTGTTCTTCTATCCTTTTTTGAACTTTGATTTGTTCCTGCAAATTTTCCAACTTCTCTTTAAGAGCGTTCCCGTTCACTTCATCTTTATATTGATTGTCTAAGTGTTTGAATTCTGTTTCCTGTGAGGGCATTTTGAGAACTTTTAATCTGTCGTTTTCTGCTTTGTATTCTTCGAGCAGTTGTTTGTCCTGTAAGGCCAATCTTTGTTGCTGATCTAGTAACTTATGTAACTCTTTCTTTTCAGATTGAATTTCTGATACTAAATTTCGAAGGAATTTCACTTCATCTTGTCCATCAACCGCATCTTTTTTGTTGTCGTCAACATCATCTTTTTGTTGACGGTATCTTGTTGACGAATTGTTTGAGAACATTGCTTTAATAGCTTTTTGCCCATCAACATCAACGTAAACAGTATTACCTTTTGTTGATGTAAATTGACGTAAATCGATTGACGCATCTCTTTTTATCTTTTGCCATATAGCCTGCTTTGAAACGCCCAATTCATCAGCAAGTTCTCTAATTGTTTTAGGCATTATTTCCAAACCCCTTTCGGAGTTCAGCAAGTGCTTCTTGTCTTGCTTGATCTCTTATTTTTTTATCGTGCTCGGCCTGTTTATCAGCCAATGCTTGTTTCTCAGTAGAGCCTAAAGTTAACCCTTTAACCTTGTCAATGGCGCGCCATTTTTCCTGCTCTGTTAATTCACCATTATGCTGAATATTAAAAAGCTTTTGACGCTCATCTTGTAATTGGCCTTGTGAGAAATCATTGGCATCTTTCTTTTCGGGTTTCCAGGTAAACGAATAGCCAATAACTGGTTTCCCACGCCCTTTACCATATTTTTTTCTAACCGTTAATCCTCTAAACAAAGGAGTTAATTCTTCTTTAATGGGTTTTATAACAAATTTATCGACGTTAGAGGGACTATTCCAGTAACTTTTGGGCATATCTAGTAATTGGTAGATTGTAAAATTAATCCGAACGCTGTTCGGACAAAAAAGATCAGCTTCCTTTAAAATGGTGTTTACCACAAACCCATCTTTTAGGAGCTGATCTTTTGTCTAGTATAACCTATTCCGAACGAATTAAAATCGAAACCTTTTGTGAACTAGGGCTGTCCAATATCCAAATGGGCGTTCGGCTGAACCGATCACCGTCAACAATTTCTTATGAATTATCTCGATGTCAACCTTATCAGGCTGAATTAGCACAAACAGATGCCGAATACAAGCGATCACGATGTGGTCGGAAAACTAAGCTGAGCGATGAGTTAAAGCAAAAAATTCTCAACCATTTACGTCTAAGCTGGTCACCAGGAATGATTGCTCACGAATTTAAACTAGCTACTAAATCTATTTATAATTGGCTAAATCAGGGGAGAATTGGTTTCTCCTTGAATGATCTACCTGAACATGGCGTACGCCAACGGCGTAACGTTGACCAACGATCCAAATATAATCAATCTTTGGGGCGATCAATTGAACAGCGTCCCATGATGATTAATCAACGTAATCGCATCGGCGATTTTGAACTAGATACAGTCGTTGGTCCTCGTGGGCATAGTAAGGCAGTTTTATTAACTTTAATCGATCGCAAATCACGGTTCCTTTGGGCATACCGGTTAAAAGATCGGACGACAGCGACTGTTAATGAAGCACTAACTAAGTTCCTAACCACTTTTAATGGTCCGGTGCACAGCTTTACTGTGGACCGTGGCACTGAGTTTAGTGGGCTAGTATCACTTGAATCACAATATGGTATTAAGACCTATTACTGCCATGCTTATACGCCAGCTGAACGTGGTAGTAATGAACGCTTTAATCGGAATTTACGTTATTTTTATCCTAAGGGGACTCGTTTTGAGCACATTAGTGCTCAAGATTTAACGACGACGTTACTCCAAATTAACCAGCGACCGCTTAAAATACTCGATTGGCAAACACCGTATCAGGTTATGCTGACAAATTTGTCCAAAAATTCGGATTAAATTTGCAATCTACCTTATAAGTGTCATTCACACTATCTCTTGTAGGATCTCCTTATTAGACAAGCAAATTAAAATGTGGAATAATACTGTTGTAACAAATACATTATGGGAGGTTATATTATGAGTCTAGATGACAAAATTGATAGCACCAAAGATAAGGTAAGTGGAAAAGCTAAAGAAGTTGAAGGCAAGGTTACGAACGACAAGGCCCGCGAAGCTGAAGGTAAGGGTCAAGGTATTCTAGGTAAGGCTAAAGATAAACTGTCAGATTCCAAAGATGCTGTTAAAGATACGGTTGATAACGTAAAGGAAAAGTTAGATAAAGACGATAAATAAATTATCATTTTTAAGAAGACCAAAATCTGGTCTTCTTTTATTTTTTCACGCTTGTTACCCTGTTTTTTCTCCACACTGTAATACGCGGCTTATGTGGTCGCTGCGGCTTTTTACGTTACCACCGTCCATCTTTAAGCTGATGTTCTAAGTCACCCAAGCAACGTGTCTCTGTGCGACTGACAAGGCCAAATCTGCTATTTACCATCTGGCCCATGCCGGCCACCTCCAAATTTTGGGCAAAATAAAAACGCCACGCTATTTAGCACGACGTCTATTATCCTTACACCATCTTATCGAGCCGAGCACCCGCCTGTGCCCACTCCGGAAACTCATACCCGTATTTACTATGAATTAATCATGATATCGCCACCTCCTGACCATATGCAAAAAAAACAGTGATTAGCTGAACTTTTCGATAAATCTATTAAAAGTTTCCGTAGTCCCATTTGCAATTAGTACAACTAAAGCTTCATAGCTAATTTATCAAATTCTTGTATATCAATACCCGTTGCTCCAATTAAATCAAGAATAATCTCCTTTGCTAAGTCTTTACTATAGGAATTTAATTGTTCTGTGAAATCTGGCTCTTCACTTTCATACAGGCCATTGAGCAGTGGAATAATGTAACTATAGATATACACTATTAGTGGATATTCTTTTAATTCCACCAAAACGGTATCAGTTATCCCATCGCTAACCATTTTAGATTTTCTCGTATCAACAACAATTTGATTATGAACATCAACTTTAAAATATACCTTGTTACCACGCTCAGTTAACTCCATTCCGACACTTCTCAATGGAAACTGTCGGGCGATATGCATCTTTAAGACTGATAAATCAGTAATATTAGGTGAGCGACCAATTATCATATCTTGCAAATCATCTCGTTGAATTGTTCCCGAGAACGCATTCATTGCTGGCAATCCAATATCAGAATTAATTTGCCTGTTGTTTCGATCATATTTCCAAAACATCCAAGCAAAAAAGTTATCTTCAAGATAATCAGTACATTCAACATTGTCGTTGCCAATCAATTGAAGGATTTGGTCAACTCTAGTTTTGTCACTAGTGAATATAGCAACATATACTGCATCATCTACCTTTTACCAAGCAATTGATGAAATGCTAGCTAACGCTAGTCCTAGTGATAAATTGTCTAAACGCTTGCAAGCAATCTTTGCCCAAGCATCTATTTCTCGGCGTGATATGTTGGGTGCAATGATTGGCGCCGGTATGAATATTGCTCCTATGTCAATAAATGGCACATCTTTTTCTAAACACTCGTTCTAATTCTGTCGGAATTAAACCAACTGATGTAATTTGAGGTTCGGATTACCAAGTCCTCAAAATTGGAAAAAGTTGTTTGAAAGGCAAACTCTCTCTTCAACAATGAGTGAAAAGCTTCAATTGGCCCATTATCATAAGGATAACCTTGTTTTGAGTATGAGTGGCTAATCTGATGCCGTTCAAGTAAAGTTTCAACTTCGTTGCTGGTGTACTGTGAACCCATGTCAGAGTGAAAATATTGTGGCTTTTGATGACATTCAAGCGCCTGATTAATCGTTTCTACAACTAACGTCGCCTCCATCTGACGACCAATCTTGAAAGCAAGAACTTGATGAACCTTTGGTTCGTAAATAGAACTGAGATAAACCCAGGTTCCTGGACGTAATTCCAAATAAGTAATGTCAGCACGCCATATCCTTGCATTGGGCTGGTGCTTGATTAAATTGGGGCGTTGTGAATGATCCACATGAGTGCCAGGTTTTTTAAATCGCCGATTCATTAAAGAGTGAATCTCCATTTCCCTCATTAATCGTAAAATTCGTTTTGACCCAACACAGATGCCTGACTTGCGAAGCACCATCGTTATTCGTGGATAACCATAGGCACGATAATTATTTTCCCAAATCAATTCAATTTTTTCTTTGAGCTGATTATCAACACGTTCGTGTTGACTAGGTTGATATCTTTTCCAATGGTAATAGGTGCTGCGCGGTAATTTCAGTGCCGAAAGAATAATTGATAAGCGGTGTCGCAATAACTGATCTTCTATGAAGACAAGGCAATTAATTCGTCCTAATGCTTTCCCAGTAACACCGCCGCAGCTTTTAAAATTTCAAGTTCCTCCTTTAATCGCTGATTTTCCCTTTGAAGTTGTTTGAATTCTTTGGACGTTACTTCAGTACCGTCTTCTAGCTCAACTGATTTAGCGCCTTTAACCCAATTCCGAATTGAATCGGCTGAAGGACCGTATTCCTTGGATAATTCATCGGATCGTCGTCCCGCTTTAACCATCTCCACAATGGACTTTTTTAAGTCCTCTTCATAACGTGTAACCATAAATAAAAATGCTCCTATGATGATATTTTACCAAACTAGCAAAACTAGTCCGGAATCTCATCATAAGAGCATGTATACTTGTGTATAGTAAGTTTGCTGAACTGCAACAAATACAGGAGGAACAAATGTTTTTAGCAATTAGAGAGATTAAAAAAGAAAAACTACGGTACGGCTTGATTCTAACAGTCGTCGTCTTAATCAGTTATTTGATTTTCATTTTAAGTGCCCTGGCGCTCGGGCTGGCAACAGCTAACACCGCTGCGGTGGACAGCTGGCAGTCTAAGTCCTTTGTAATGACCAAAGACGCTAATGGCAATGCCGGACAGTCATTACTGACAACGAAACAGGTGGATCAGTTAAGCGACGACAAAACCGCAACACTTGGCATTACACCAGTTAATATGAAAATTGGCGGAAAACGTGAATCCGCACAATTCGTTGGGATGAATAACGACGAGTACATCGCTAAAAACCTACAATTAACCAAGGGGCACTTGCCAAAGGCAGCTAACGAAGTCGTCCTCGCTGACTCAGTTGATAAGGATATTTACGGTATGGGGGATAAAATTTCGATTGGGTTATCTGATACGAAATATAAAATCGTGGGTTATGCGAAAAATGCCACGTATAACACCGCACCTGTTATTTATGGCGCGTTAGCGCAATGGCGTGTCATTAAGGGCGTGTCAGATCAATTCCAAGGTAGCGTAGTTACTTCAAAAACGTCACAATCGGTCGATGATAAAGCATTAAAGACTTATTCATACCAAGCCTTTATCAATAAATTGCCAGGTTATACACCGCAAAAAGCGACGTTTGGTCTCATGATTGGCTTCCTGATTGTCATTTCATTGATTGTGATTACCATCTTCCTCTACATTCTAACGGTTCAAAAATTGCCTAACTTGGCAGTTTTGCGTGCACAAGGCATTCCAAATCGTTTCTTGGCCCAAAATACGTTATTTGAGACGTTCTTTATTATGGCAACTGGTATCGTCGTTGGTGCTGTACTATCGGCATTAACTGAATTTGGGATTCCAGATAGCGTACCAATGGCATTTGATTGGGGATTGATGGGACTCATTGCGGCCGGATTGATGGTAACCGGGTTACTGGGTGCAATCATTCCGATTCGTGTGATTAGTAAGATTGATCCGGTATCAGTAATTGGAGGTTAAAAAGATGCGTGAAGAAAAACTAGCCCTTGAACACGTGACGAAACAATTTGGTCAGAAAACTAATTTAGTTACGGCACTAGAAGACGTCAGTTTAGCGTTTAAAGCTGGTGAGGTGTCGCTTATCATTGGTCCTTCAGGATCTGGTAAAAGTACCTTGCTAACCATTTTAGGCGGGTTACAGACACCAACAGACGGCTCAGTTCGTTTGAATGGTCACGACATCAGTGATTTGAGTACCAAAGAAGCCGAAAAAACACGACTTGAACAAATCGGTTTCGTCTTACAGGCGTACAATCTCGTGCCATATTTAACCGTAGCAGACCAATTCAAACTTGTTGACCAGGTGAAGCCTAACAATAACCTCAGTCAAGATGGATTTGACAAAATTATTGAAACGCTAGGCATTCAAAAATTATTAAACAAATACCCTGGCGAATTGTCTGGCGGTCAACAACAGCGCGTTGCAATTGCCCGTGCGTTGTATACAGACCCGGCGATCATCCTAGCCGATGAACCTACGGCAGCATTAGATACGGCACGTGTCAAAGAAGTTGGCCAACTTTTTGCTAATATTGCGCATGACGAGGAAAAAGCAGTCGTCATCGTCACGCACGATGATCGTCTGCGAGAGTTTTCTGATAATGTCTACAAAATTGTCGACGGAAAACTATCTAATACGGACTGATTAACACACTTGCTCTTATGCTGATATTCCGGACTAGTTTTTCTCGTTTGGTAAAATATCATCATAAGAGCAATAGATTATTTAGTTATGTTTTTGTCGAGCTTGCATTTTTGCTAGTCCGCTTGTAGCAAGGGTTTCAGCCCAATATAATAACTAAAATTTATAAGGTTACTTTTCAAATGTGTTGATTATCCATTGCAGAGAAAAGAACACAATAAAAATGATAAGAATAGGAAGCAGTCTAGCCAGCCAAATATTGATGTTTGGATATTGTGACAGAGTATGATAGAGCCATTGGGCAATTATAAAAGCGCCCAATCCGCTGACGATTTATTTGATGTTTTTATACATGTTATTTCTCCAATATATTCATACTAATATAGTACCTATAATACCATTAAACAAAAAAACAGCCCCTATTATCTATCCACTAGATAACGGGGGCTGTTTTATAGGGGCGATTAAAAGGCACAAATAACCCCTCAAAAACGTTGTTAAAATAGCCCCCAATATCTACATTATAGATATTGGGGGCTATTTTAATTTATTTTTTTATAAGTGCCCCTAAACTATAGCTATTGATTCAAGATTTCATGGGAGCCAGTTGCAACCAATAACAAAATCAATTCATCATGATCTAGCTGATAAATAACAATCCAGTTGTCATAATTTTTACCATAGCTCCCATATCTGGCAGGGTGAAATTCACGATAGCCACGCCAATTTCCTTTTAATGCATGATCTTTAATCTGTTTCAAAACAAGTACATCTTGTTCAACAATTGCTTCTAAACAAGGCTTCAAGACAGTTATTGGGAAATGTTTTTTGACTAGTTTTTTTAATTCACGTTCAAAAGATTTGGTCTGTTTAATTTGCATCTAACTTATCGATCCAATCTTCAAAGTCAGTCAATGAACCAATGTTTTTGACCTGCCCTGTTTCTGCTTCTTTTTTAGCGGCTAAGGCTTCCGGAGAATCTAAAAAGCTGACTAATCGAACTTCATTATTGGCCGCTTTAACTAACGATAAGCGTATATACTCAGAAACGGTTAGCCCTTGTTTTGCTAGATTAGCTTTAGCCCGTTCACTAATGTCAGGTGTTACACGAGTTGAAATTGTCTTGTTTTTAATAATAGTATTACTCATTCTAATCCGCCTCCTTTAAGTTTACCATCGTACTACATTATAATATTCGATTTTTAGGTTTTCTGCAACTAAATTAATTTTAAAGTAAAGGAACTAACAGCTTATGCAACAAGTTGTCTTACCCATCAAAGATTCAAACGTTCTTAGAAGCTGTCTCAGGAATCAGCTTACATCCAAACAAGATCATCGATTCATTAAACGACACCGGGTGCGGTCAGCAAGTTTCCAAAGCATCCGAACCGCTAGTGCAACACTCAGCGGCATTGAAGTCATCCATGCATTACGCAAGAAAACCCGACGAGAGCTAAGCCTCATCGGGTTTTCAGCCGTGGACGAATTAAAAGCGATGGTGCCAGCATAACCTACAACACCCTATCAACAACTAGGTAAAAGGCACACTCTCAGACTATTTGCACCAGAGCCCTAAGCGGGCCTTTGCTGATTTGATTGCACTAGCTACCGAGACGATCGTCGATGCGACCAGCCTAACCGTCGTCACCAGTGACCCACTCAGTGTCGACCGCCAACAGCGACTCACCCATTTTGAAGCCCGGCCTTTACTCGCGCCGGTAGATTTGTCCAACACCACGTCAATTCCGGTTACAACCATTCAGGCAACGACCCAGGCTAAACTTGCCGAGCTCCCACGAACAACTCAGCGGCTCGTCAACCCAGATCTTTACCCGGTCTACATGACGACCACACTCAGCCAGTTGCAAACTAGTTTGTTGAATAAAATGACGATACTAGCAGATTAACAAACGAACACGCGTAGCAACGACCAAAGCCACTTCTGTACTTAGCGTTCAAATGACCGCTAAGTACAGAAGTGGCTTTAGTTTATATCAAGTAACAGTTAGCTCACTGACCAGTAATTTGATCATGTTCACCCGGGGTCAATATTTTGGTCATCACCGTAATCAAATACGCTTGTTCGCGCTCAATTTCAGTTCCCGGCAATTCCAGTATTAACCGCGCTAGGTAACCGAATAGCTGCGATAACAAACTTTGCAGTATCAAATCATTCGGCCAATCCACAATCAAATGATCTGCTTTTAGTTGATTGATGACACTTCCCATCTGCTTGACCATCTTAGGCGCAATCTGGCTAAGAATCTGTTCGCGTCGTTCGGTGTCAAAAGCTGCCACTTCAAAAATGACCTTTAACTCTTTCACGTTAGCTTTAGCAAATGCAACTCGGTCCGTAAAAATTGCTGTGACGAATGCCTGTAGACTGGGATAACGCTGCCGTAATTTATCCTCTGAAAAATCACTCGCTAAGATTGGCACAATGTGCGCGGTAATTGGTGCTAAGATGGCATCCCGTAAGGCAGCCTTAGTCTTATACCGCCGATAGACCGTCCCCTCCGCAACGCCGGCCCGTTGTGCAATATCACTAGTACTGGTCTGGTCAAAACCCTTTTCAGCAAACAAATCGAGACTTGCCTGGAGGATGGCCCGTTGCTTAGGTGTAATCGTTTCATTCTGACCTAGATCCTGTTGAAAATAATCCCGTATCCGTGGTCGTTCCATATCCTCACACCTTCCGATAACGTTTCATTCCAACAATATTCAACATTGTTAGTACGACCATAAACCCTACTAATATTAACAAATTGACACCAATATCGCCAAGCCCAGCACCCTTTGTCACAACAGCCGTCATCGCATTAGCACCATAGTATAACGGCATGATGTGGGCAATTGCTTGCAACCAACTGGCCATGCCATCGACTGGAACCAACCCAGCAAAAAAGATTTGTGGTACAACAATCAGTGGAATAAACTGAATCATTTGAAATTCTGAGTTAGCAAAGGTGGAAATAAAGATACCCAAGGTCAAAGCCACTAACGCTAATAATAAGTTAGTCAGAAAGACCAGCCAAATACTACCAACTAAGTGAATCTTGAAGACCGTAATTGTAAAAACAACGGTCAGGACAGTCTGAATGATGGCAAAGCCCCCATAACCAATTAGATAGCCCATAATAATTTCACTCCGTCGAATTGGGGTTGCAAGTAGCCGGCTTAGGGTTCCAGTAGTGCGTTCATTCAAAAGTGAAACGCCAGAAATCAAGAACACAAAGAAGAAGACAAAGAAACCGAGAAAGGCTGGAAAAAAGTTTTCAAAGAACGTTGAATCACTACTACTATAAATATAATGAGACTTAGTCGTATAACTGGTTGCTTTAGCTGACTGAGTCGAACTAGACGTCGTGGCTGTGGCCTGCTTGAGTTGCTTTTGTAATTTCTCAGCAGTTGCCTGGTCACCGCGGGCCTGGGCTTGTGCAATGGCAGTCTTCAGCTTGGTCACCGTTGCTTGTGTCTGGGCTGCTGTCAGCTTCTTCAAAGCGGCTTGTTGCGATTCAAGGGCCGCGCGCTGTTTCTTAGTAACGGTCACCAGCGTCTTCATTTTCAACTTGACTAATCCTGATTGTAAACTCGCCTTAATTAAAGACGTGTTGGTTGGATTGCTATTTGAATAAGTAATCGTCAATTGACCATTTTTCTGAGTCAAATAGCCATCTAGATCATGCTGCTTAATCATTTTCCGTGCCTGTGAACTATCATAATGATGAATCGTCACGTTTTTGGTATCGATCACGTTAACCACGGATTGGTCTACATGATGAACACCCAAGCTTGCTACTTGCGTCGTGTTGTTTTGAAATAAGAAATACATCAGCGTCATAATCAGCAATGGTGCCAAAAACATCAGCGCCAAGGTACGCTTATCACGTAACATTTGCTTAAAAACTCGTCTAACGATTGCCATCGTTCGCATCTTGCATCCGCCCCGCTTTCAAAAAGACCTGTTCGATCGTATCTACTGCATACTGTTGTTTCAGTGCCGCGGGTGTCCCCTCAGCAAGCGCAATCCCGTGCCGAATCAACATGAGATAATCACACCGTTCTGCTTCGTCCATGACATGCGTTGTCACGAGCATCGACTTACCGGTATCCTTGATCTTATTTAGTTCGGTCCAAATTTGTTGCCGTAATTCTGGATCAATCCCAACGGTCGGTTCATCTAAAATCAATAATTGGGGATCCTGAATCAGGGCAATTGCCAACGACAAGCGCCGTTTCATCCCACCCGAATAGCCACTGACCCGCTTGTCTAATTGGGACGTTAAATCAACTAATCCGGCTGCATAATCAATCATCTGTGCTAACTTTATTTTTGGAACGCTCATCAATTGCCCAAACAAGGTCAGGTTTTCACGGGCCGTTAGTGTCTCATACAAAGCGTCACTTTGGGCCATATACCCTACTTGTGCCATTACCGCCCTATTGGGCATCACCGTATCCATGACTTTAACAGTGCCACTATCCACAGCTTCCATCCCTAAAATACTCTTGATCAAGGTGGTCTTCCCAGCTCCTGATGGCCCAATCAAGCCATAAATCATTCCAGCCGGCAGTGTCAAATCAATCTGATTGAGCACTTGCTGATGACCAAAGTGCTTGCTGACCTGCTTGGCGATGACATAATCCGTTGCCATTTTAATAACCCTCTTTCTCAAAGCGAGTGTATACTCACTCACTTAATGGCCTTAGTATAATCAGTACATCTCGGTTTGTCAACATTAAAATGAGTTATCACTCACTTATTTTGTTTCCGGCCTATTTGTCACCGCATTGCAAACAAAAATGCGCCACCCCGTTGTTGGGATGTCGCATTTTAATTAAATAGCAGCACTGATATAAGCGTTAGCAATGTTTAAGCCTACCGATTTTTTAATATTATTTTATTCATCAATTTCCGGCGCCGACCCAAGCTCTGCCTGAATCATCCAGATTTTCTTCTCAATTGCGGTTTTGAGACCAATGAAAATATCTTGGGTACTGAAGTCTTTTTCAACATCGGATACTTCAATGCCGTGTTGGTAAAGGTCTTCCAAGTAACGATAGCCATCAACTAAGTGTGCGAGGCGTTCTGGGGTTGTTTTGTCCCATTCACCAGGCCAGTCTTGAATCTTAGTGTTTTCGGCCATTTCTTTTAAGGTCGAGTAAGGACTGCCATCAAGCGCAATCAGCCGTTCAGAAATGACATCGAGTTGGCTGTCAATTTCTTCCATGAACTCATCCATCAAGGGGTGCAACTTCAAAAAGTTGGGTCCACGCATGTACCAATGCGTCTGATGGATAATCATTGACATCTGGCTCAAATCGGCAACGAGTTGATTTAATACTGCTTTGGTTTTCGTATATTTCATTAGATTGATCTCCTTTCGATATGGTCATTATAACATAGTGGTAGCTTAATCTGAAACGTTATAGACTGGCAAATTAAGTTATTTATAGCCCGTAGAATTAAGTCGTTTTGAAAAGATGGAGACGTTATATGGTAGATTGTAAAATTAAATAAATCTACAATTGAATTTTATTTACCTTATGAAGATGTTCAAAACTGCACTAGGCCCTGTCAAGTTGACAAATGAAATAATATAAAGTTTTTGGTCACTTAGATGGCTTCATTCCAGTATTCATCCGGGGTGAGGCCATTTCTTTGTGCTGAGCGATTGTCATGATTAAAATATTCGATTCCTGATTCAACGAGCGTTATTAACTCTTGATAGGTCTTTGCTCGCGGATGACGCGCCATCCAGCGAAGTTTAAATTCATTCCACCAGCGCTCCATCGGGGCGTTATCATATGGTGTTCCTGGACGCGACATACTGCGGGTGATCTCAAATTGATTGATGAAATGATTGAACGCTCTTGAGGTATACGCCGAACCACGATCGGTGTGAATAAGTGATGGGACCTTACCAACTGCAGTAAAGGCACGCTGAAAAACCTGGATCTCAGCGGCACTCGTTTCTGTGGCGCTGAGATTGTATGCCAAGAGTCGGCGACCATATAAATCCAAGACACCACTTAAGCGGACTTTGTACTCACCACTAAGCCCATAAGTTAGTTCAGTTGAATCAGATAACCAAACTTTATTGGGCGCTGTCACTTGAAAGTTTTGCTTTAAAACATTGTCGAGTAAATATTGTTCAGCTTGTTTGGCCCGTTTATGCTTCTTTGGCCGTACTTGACAGCGAATATCAAGTTCACGCATGACCCGGCGAACTTGCTTCAAAGTTACCGGAAAATCAATTAGTTTATCCGCTTGTAAGTTAGTCAGAAGATTTCCAGCACCGATACCTTGGTGGTGAAAATCAAACCAATATTGGGTGCGTGTTTTGAGTTGTTTATTGTGCTTTTCCCATGTTGTTTCCTGTCGTCTAAGCCCTTTATGATAAGCTTGTCGGCTGACGCCGATAACGGTTAAAAGTTTCGTTACGGCACCATGATTACCTTGGCTGACTACCTTGATAGCGTGGTAAGCCAGCCGATGTGGTTTGTTCACCCCCTGCGCTGAAGTTCCTGAAATTTTTTTATGAAGGCCTCGTAGAGTTCCTTATCTGCCAGTTGTGCTTTTAGTTCTCGGATCTGGAGATTAGCCTTATCTAGTTCGGTTAATTCATGATTGGCTTTTCGATGCCCACGGTTATCTACGAGCGCTTCATAGCCGCCACTTTTAGTCTTGATCACCCAAGTACGGACCTGTTGGTAGGAGACTTGAAAGTGATCCGCGGCTTCGGTATACGAGTGTTTAGCTTTAGTCACATATTCAACGATCCTGATGCGTTCTTCAAAAGTTGTTTGCCGACTCATGGTAGGGACCCGCTTTCTAGACGGTCTGGCCGTCAAGGTTTTATCCCTATTATACCTGGAAACCCAGTTGTCGAGTTGTGTTGATGAACGTAAACCAAATTTTGTGGCTAAATCCAGCAGTGACCCTTCACCGGCCAAAAAAGCCTGAACAGCTTTAAGTTTCAATTCGTTGGAATAATGATTATTTGTGTGCGCTTCCGTGAGCCCTGCCAACCCATCACGTTCAAGGCGCGACTGCCAACGCATGAGCGTTTCTCGATGGATACCATGTTGTCTGGTAAAAGTCCCAATTGATAAACCTGATTGCTTGAATTTAGCTAACAGCGCCAACTTTTCCTGAAGCGTGTGTCTAGCTCTAGGCATACAAAAATCCCCCTATGATTAGTCAGATGAATTATAGTATTTCATCTGACAACCATAAAGGGATTATCGCAATCATAGGCCCAATTCATAACCTTATTGGCATCATTTTTATACTTCTTGGATTGTTCTTTTAAATACATTGTATAGGGAATAAGTGGCGTCGCTTTAAAATCCTTTAAAACAAAGTCATAATTTGGTTCACTACCATAACCTGCATCCGCTACTACGTAACGGAACGTGGCCTTTCTTTGTTGGACTTGATTCAAAAATGGGACTAGCGTTCTTTGGTCAGCTGGCCGTTGATTCAAATCATAAAATAGGACAAATTGATTTTGAGTACCAATCTGTAAGTTATATCCTGGTTTTAATTGACCATTTTGCATTGGATCTTCCTTCATTCGCATAAAGGTTGCATCATGATCAGTCTTAGAAAAACTGTTTCGGTTTCCCAGAATTTCAAGATAATCTTCATATTTTTGCTTCCGAGGCTTTAAATCCGAAGTAATAATATGCTTAAAATGTTTTAGTTTTCTTCGTCGTTGCTTTGATGGCGAGCCACCTTTAATGACTTTTTCTGCACTAATTTTCTGATCGAGGTCATCAATATCATGTTCTAATTCACGTTCTGCATGATCTAACTTCGCCAAAGTGCCTTCGGCATCAGTTGCTAGATTAACCTTTTCTTGAATCATGTCATCAAATAAGGCGCTAGCTTTTTCCTCTAACTTGGCATCATTTCGTTCGACGCTTTTTCGCCAAACAAAGGAGTATTTATTGGCATCTGCGACAATCTTTGTGCCATCAATAAATAACGATTCGTCATCCACTAAACCATATCCACTTAATTGTTCATGAAATTGAAGAAACATTTTTTTGATAATCCCTTTTGCTACTTGTGAAATTCGAAAGCGATTAATGCTCCGATAACTTGGGACTTCGTCCGGATTACCAATTAACCACTTCATTGGTAGGTTTTCCTCTGCCATTTCTTGGATAGCACGGCCAGAAAACGTATGACGCATATAAGCAAATAATAGGAGTTTCATCATCATCGCTGGCGAATATTTTGGTCGCCCAAACTTGTCAGCATCCGGATACAGAATTTCAGTGGGAATACTATCTACAAAATCACTAATTGAAACGACAATATGATTGGGATTAATTTTAAATTCAATTGGAAATGTTAATATGGTTTGGTTATTGTTATAATGTTTATACACGGTGGGCACCAACTTTCTTATTTTGTGGTGATTTAAGATTAACAGATTTGGGCACACCGTGCCTACATAAAATGAAAGAACCAGGAATTCAAATTCGAATTCCTGGTTCTTTTATTTTAGATTAGGACTTTTGTCCCAGCCACGATTTAAATTTCAAAAATGTAAGCGCTTGATTTTAGTGTCGAAAGAGAATAGACTTTAACTACATTGTTAAAAATTAAATTGTGCACCACATTCTAGTAGGAGGCATTTTTATGATTACCAAACACACCAAAGCAACTACAATTTCTGCCGGCACTGCACTTCTCAAAGTGCTAGAAGCATGGCAAGTTGATCACTTATATGGGATTCCTGGTGGCTCTATTAATTCGGTTATGGATGCTCTTGAGGCCGAAAAAAGCCAGCTGCAGTACATCCAAGTTCGTCATGAGGAAGTCGGCGCGATGGCAGCTGCAGCCGATGCCAAACTTACAGGAAAAATCGGCGTTTGCTTTGGGTCAGCAGGCCCTGGCGGAACTCATTTATTAAATGGTTTGTACGATGCCCGAGAAGACCATGTTCCAGTATTAGCATTGATTGGTCAATTTGGAACCTCCGGTATGAATATGGATACTTTTCAGGAAATGAACGAGAATCCCATTTATGCCGACGTCGCCATTTATAATGTTACTGCGGTAAATGCCAACACACTTCCCCATGTAATTGACGAGGCAATTCGCCGGGCGTATGCGCACCAAGGCGTTGCAGTCGTTCAAATACCTGTTGATTTACCTTGGCAACTAATTAAGGCTGAAGATTGGTACTCCTCAGCCAATAGTTACCAAAAACCCCTTCTGCCTCAGCCCAACCCTGAAAAAATAAAACAAGTGGTTGACATACTTCAAACGGCCAAACGACCACTAATCTATTACGGAATTGGCACGCGGGGTGCTGGAAAAGAACTACAAGCATTAAGTCAACAACTAAAGATTCCATTAATCAGCACCTATCCGGCCAAGGGCATTGTCCCCGACGATTACGTGGCTTACCTGGGATCAGCCAACAGAGTGGCGCAAAAACCAGCCAATGAGGCGCTAGCACAAGCTGATACAGTCTTATTTATCGGCAATAATTATCCTTTTGCTGAGGTCTCTAAAGCTTTTAAGAATACATCTAAATTCCTCCAAATCGATATTGATCCGGCAAAATTGGGTAAACGGCACAAAACAAACGTCGCTGTCCTCGCTGATGCCAAATTAGCATTAGCAGCTATTTTACAACAGATTAATGAACGTGATGCAACTTCTTGGTGGCAAGCAAACCTAGCCAACAATAAAAATTGGCGGCAATATCTGGCTAGTTTAGAGAACAAAACAGATGGACCCTTGCAAGCATACCAAGTATTAAAGGCAGTCAACCAGGTCGCTGACCCCGATGCAGTTTTTTCGATTGACGTTGGTGACATCAATCTAAACGCTAATCGTCATCTGAAGCTGACTCCGAAAAACCAACATATTACGTCAAACTTGTTTGCAACAATGGGCGTAGGAATTCCTGGCGCAATTGCAGCGAAGCTGAATTATCCTTCAAGGCAGGTTTTTAATCTAGCGGGTGATGGAGGAGCAGCCATGACGATGCAAGACCTAGCAACCCAGGTTCAGTACCGTTTGCCAATTATTAACGTTGTCTTTACCAACCATCAATATGGATTCATTAAAGATGAGCAGGAAGATACAAATAAAAATGACTTTATCGGGGTAGAGTTTAATGACATTGATTTTAGTAAAATCGCATCTGGCGTGCACATGAAAGCATTTCGAATTGATAGAATCGATCAACTAACTGACACCTTCAATCAGGCAAGAGATCTTGCCAAAACAGAACCGGTTTTAATTGATGCTGTCATTACCGGGGAGCGACCATTACCCGCTGAAAAGTTGCGGTTGGATTCGTCGGTTTATCCAATAAATGAAGTTCAAGCGTTCAAACAACGCTACGCTGCAGAAGACTTACACCCCCTCGCAACATATTTGGCTAAGTATGGACTAACTGATGCACAAAACGAAGTTGGACAAGGTGGCTTCTAGATTAATCGTTTTGGGGTGTAGTTTTCTGAGTATTCTAAACTGATTATTTACTGATTGGAGGTATTAATGTGACTAGAAAAGTTGTGATTGTTGGTGCTTCACATGGTGGTCACCAAGCAATTATTGAACTACTTAATAGATATGACGATATTGACATTACCTTGTTTGAATCTGGCGATTTTATTTCCTTTATGTCTTGCGGAATGGAACTTTACCTGGAAAATGACGTTACGTCTGTCCATGACGTCCGTAATTTTCGTCCAGCCAGCTTTCCACAAGCAAACGTGCACATTCTAGATAATCATTTGGTAACTAAAATTAATCAGAGTCGACAAACTGTCTCAGTAAAAAATCTTAAAAGTAATCAGGACACCGAAGTTAGCTATGATAAGCTGATTCTCAGTTCGGGGGTGACCCCCAATGCATTGGCCGTTCCCGGTGCGGATCTAGAGAATGTGTTCCTGATGCGGGGCTATGATTGGGCGACGAAAATCAAGGCTAAGCTAGCTGATGATAACATTAAAAATGTAACAATTGTCGGAGCCGGATACATTGGTATCGAGGCCGCTGAAGCTGCCGCCAAGGCAGGCAAACAGGTTACTTTATTAGACGTTATCAGCCGTCCTTTGGGTACCTATCTAGATGCCGAATTAACTGATATTTTAAGTAATGAACTGGCGACAAGAGGAGTTAAAGTTCACACAAATATCGAAATTTCGGAATTCTGTGGTCGCAACGGACAAGTGGAGTGGGTCAAGAGTAAGCAGGACAATTTTCCAAGCGACTTGGTTATTCAAGCTACCGGGGTTAAAGCCAATACCAACTGGCTAAGAGGAACTGTTGATCTTGATGAACGTGGCTGGATCAAAAATGACCCCTATTTGCGAACAAATTTGTCGAATGTTTACGCGCTCGGCGATGCGACCTTGGCCTACTCGGTGGCTGCCGATAAGAAAATGCCAATCGCCTTAGCAACAGTGGCCCGTCGTGAGGCGCGGTATATCGTTAAGCATTTGTTTGAAAAAATACCCACTACGCCCTTTTCTGGTGTCGTTGGCTCCTCTGCTTTGAGTGTTTTCAGTTACAACTTTGCTCAAAGTGGATTAAATAGTTTCACTGCGCATCGTGCGGGCATCAACGTTAACAGTTCCTATTATGAAGATAATCTGCGGCCGGCTTTTATACCAAAAGACAAGGGAAATACAAAAGCTTATACAAAGCTTTTCTTCCAACCTTTTGATCATCGCCTAGTCGGTGGAGCAGTGCTATCAAAGCATGACATCACAGCGCAGGGGAATGTGTTGGCTTTAGCCATTCAATACCGGCTAACCTTAGAGGACCTAGCTGAAGCAGATTTCTTTTTCCAACCTGGGTTTGATCGGCAATGGAGTTTATTGAATTTGGCTGCTCAACATGCGCTAGGTGAAAGTGAGTTTACTAATAAATAAAGCGGCTTCCCTTTTTTGATAGATAATACGATAAATATAAAAAAGACAGGTTAAAGGCAATGACTCAAGAAAATTATTGCTCTTAACCTGTCTTTTTAATAATTTA
>NZ_JAVCWF010000003.1 GCF_031085375.1 Lactiplantibacillus brownii | reverse complement strand
AATAAAAACTCCCTTTCTTGACTGACACACGCTGTCTCAAAAGAGAGTTGCTAAAACATTTGATTTGCTTTAAAATACAAATCTGATATGCTTTAACTGAATTACAAAGCCTCACGGATAAATGAATGCTTTGTAATTTACCAGCATGTGTCTGTTTGTGAGTTTCCCAGTCGGCAACTTTTTTATTTCTAACAACAAAAAATGGACTAAATAGCTTCAGTTAGCTACTTAGTCCATTGACTTTAATTTGTTTTTAACTATCCTTAACTTGTCCTTTGGGACTGGTTTGCGGTATAATTGACCTACAAATTAAGAACAATGTTCAGTCGATTTAGACCGGCAAGTTAAAATCGACTGAATCTAAGTAGCTGCCTGTTAGCTACTTGCTAAACCAAAGGTCCCTGATTCCTCGTGAATTGGGGACTTTTTGGTTTAGCTTGATCTTCTATTCGGTTGTTAAATTAGTCTTAGTCTAGCATAGTGCTTACCTACCGGCAACTTTATTCTGTCTTGTATACTTTACCAGCCCCCATCGGTCCGTTGATCAGATACAAGGTCTTCGTATCAATTATTGCTATCAACTATTTGTGATTTCATCATTTTCCCCACTCAATTATTCTTGAAAGTCTCTATAAGCATTTTCTATTATGGTATCTAATAAGGTTGATCTCGATTTTGCGTTCAACTGATTAACCATTTCATCTAAACGATCAATATTCTTTTGTTGAATTGAGAAGCTTGTCTTTACTTTTCGTTCCCAATTCAATTTTTCGTTAAGTGCATCTTTTTGCTGAATGTCTCTAGCCACTTGGTAATCGTTGTTGGTACTTGAAAACTTTTCAAATTTGTTTGCCATAAGTTAATCATTCCCCTGTTTTTGGATTTCTGAAAACACGTCACTTAATAGTTTGAGAAATGGCTCTTGTTCATGCAACTTGTCATTCTGGGTTGCATATTCTAGTATGCCCTCCTTTGCAAGCATACTAGCGTTAACTAATTCCTTTTCTGGGATAACCCCAATGACATTATCTATATGTTTGAGTGCTGATAAAAATTCGTGAGAAGAATTAGTATTGTGTTTGATTCGATTGCCTAAAAAGAATACTTTGGCAGTAATATATGATTTACCACTAACTGGATCAACAACTTCATCTTGTAAAGTTCCCACACTTTGCAATACTTTTGTATGACTTTCATACCCAAATCGACTTGGTTCCATTGGAGAAATGATTTTATCGGCTACAGCTACACCATTTTTGCTTAACAGGTTCCAAGCTGGTGGCAAGTCGATAATTATGTAGTCATATTTTTGATTCAGTTCTTGCGCATTTTTAACAAACCACATAAATAATAGCAATTCTCTATTTGGTTTTGAGGCTAAACGATCTGCTACTTCTTCCAGGTTGCTAGTTGATGGAATTATCGCGATATTATCCTGAACTTGTGTCTCAATTAACCCGGAGCTTGGTTTTTCTAGGACATCTGCAATGGTGGGCTTTCCACTGAAATTAAAATGTTCATTTTCAAAAGTGCCCGTCAAACTCTTCTGTGCGTCCAAATCGATCATCAAAACTTTTTGATCTTGTGTTTGTAAAAATTTGGCGAACTGAAATGCCATTGTGGTTTTACCAACGCCACCTTTGATAGCCATAAAACTGATTACTTGCATAACACACTTTCCTCCTAACATATAAAGATAAAGGTAATACTTAACAAATACCTTGTTCTCCTACATAATACGACTTTAAGAACACAAAATCAAGATAAAAGTAGTACTAATGGAATACATAAAACGCATAAAGGTATTTATTTGGTGGTATAAATAGGCTTCAACAATTAGTCATACCTATTATCTGTTAACATTAAATTTCTTTCGATACCTTATAAAGATTGTCCGTTTAATTCCTGTATTACGGGCGTGCTCTTGTTGCTAGTTTTACAATGTGATACATTAATTATTGTGTTTAGTTATCACAATTGGAGGAACTTGGAATGAAAAAAGGGCATTATGCATTGGGCATAGTTACAATTGTTTTGGGAGGACTGGGTCTTTTAGGGTCATTAATTCCTATAGTCAATAATATTTCTTTTGTGTTTGGAATAATTGCTTTAATTCTAGGGATAATCACACTAATTATTTCAAAGAAAGCTAAGGGTAAAATTACATTAGGACTGATAGGAACAATTTTGTCTGTTGTGACAATAATCTTGGTTCTTGTGTCACAGTCCTTCTACTCAAAAAGTATTGAAAATGCTACGAAGGATGCAAGTGAAACATCGTCAATTTCTTCAAATGGAGTAAAAAAAGCTGACACAACTTCGTCCAAGAAAGACAGTAAGAAAGAAAGTTCACTTGAATTATTGAATAAGCTAGCCGCAAATGGAAAATCAACCGGAGATTTAATGGTAACAGGAACTATCACTGTTGGTAAAAGTTCCGAGGTTGTACCGGGAATTTATGATTTAGAAATTCTGGGTGGGAGCGGTAATATTACAGGTGAAAGAAAAAGCGTTGACAGCTTATTTATTAATTATCTTGGTGCTGTTAGTGGCAGTGATAATGGCTATCCAAGTAAGATTCGTATAATTTTATTTGATGGCGATACTCTTAAATTGGATAGTATATCGAAAATTAAGCTTACAGCAGTATCAAAGAATACCACTGCAGGAGATCAATTAGGCCAGGGCGAATGGGTAGTTGGCCGTGATATTAAAGCTGGAACCTATAAGTTATCAACCAATGGTGTATTGGATGAGGAATATGACAATCTTGGATGGAAAATTTCTCAATATGATGACACAACTGGTGATAGCCGAGATGTTCAATTAAATCCAAGCTCGAAGGATGTTGTTATGGAATTAAAAGATGGTCAGGTGTTATCAACAAGTTATGATAATACGTCTGATACTGTTAATGCTGACAGTGTTAAATTAATTTTTACCACCCAGAAATAGTGTGTTAAATCGACGGTTTTTAGATACACATCAATCTCTATTATTTGAATGAAAAAAATAGCCGGATTTAAAATTGAAGTGCAACACCTAAATGACTAGACCAAAAAGGCCATGAAGACCTATTCTTATAGTTACCACAACAAATAAGAAAAGAGATGTCTTCATGACCTTTAACCAGAATACCATGATTAGTCATTACCAACAAAATCGCCCCTAAAAAACATTGTTAAAATAGCCCCCAATATCTATAATGTAGATGTTGGGGGCTATTTGTTTTTATATGGTATAAATGACTTCTTTTATTCGTCATTTTTTCGATACCTTTTGGAACGATTTTGACCAGGAAATAAACGATCATGCGATCCTACTCGAATTCCAATTAAGACTAGTTCATCTGTATCAATCGTAAGATCAAGGAGCTCAAACGTGCTTGTTATGGCTTCTCCAATCAGGCCAATATGTTCACACGCGTCTACCAGCTGATTGCCTAGATTATCTACCACAATAACGTCACGATGGTAGGCTTATTTGTTATGCCTTCAAGTACGATATTCAGACAACACACCAGATTAAACGCCGCAACTAATAAAACAACAAAAAAGATCTCCCACACGAGGAGATCTCCAAAGGATAGAAACTATCCTTCAACACCATTTGACAAACTTCCGAATAAAGTAAAAAGGTCTATCCTCAATTGGGTAGGCCTTTTTATTGTGCAATTTTAAGCTAGTTAACATAAGGCGGCTTATCCCAAGTAACCCACATTCACCGCGGCACTTCCACATTCCGTTATTTTTTGATTGTGAACTTGTCCAAAAAAGAAGTGGTATAGGTCGCAGATTGGCTTTAATTGGGGAAAGAAAGTTTGTGAAAATTACTGGTATTACTCCTAGACCATTCCCTTAAATTCAACTGTCTCATTCTTTGTATTAACCAAAAACTTACCGACACTCCCCTGATACTTCACGGATACTTTAAAGGAATACTTGTAATTTACCCGAGTATATCGAATACTACTAATTCTTCCCTGATACCCTTGACTACGCAAAACTCTCTTCACTTGGTTCCTTTGTCGATCAGTAA
Source organism: Lactiplantibacillus brownii (assembly GCF_031085375.1). Lineage (NCBI taxonomy): Bacteria > Bacillati > Bacillota > Bacilli > Lactobacillales > Lactobacillaceae > Lactiplantibacillus > Lactiplantibacillus brownii. The sequence goes on along the minus strand of NZ_JAVCWF010000003.1, from coordinate 47,471 downwards.
TTCTTGCAGAACTCCGATAGATTGTCTTCTTAACGATCACATCTGGATTCAATGGAACAATGTAATCCTTACATTCCAACAATTCCACCAACTTTCTTTTTTTCTTTGGAATTTGTCTTGACGGGTTACGGTTTTCCATTCAGTTTAGAGGGAGTGACGTTTTGAGCGCAGAATTGTTCCCTGGAAACAGTTATTTGGAATAACTGAACCAGAGTACAATTCTACTACTAAAAGTTTCCCCTTAGTTCGTCGGTCGTTAACGCCCGTCGCTTGTCTGTACAATTGCGGTATTGCTACCACCACTCATTATAAACCTACGTTTTCGGTTTAACCTACTAAAAAACGCCCTAGTAGGCGTTGGCAATACGTATTTATGTTTGTTCGATCACCAACTAATCAGTGGCACCAAGCCGAAGCTTCGTTTTACCACCCGCGCCGTTAATGGTCGCGCTCACCATTCACCACCCAGCCGTACAGATGACCTTGTTGTGGTATAGCCAGACTTATTGAAGTCGCCCTGGCAAACGTGTCCCCTTAGATTTAGACCCCAGCTTGTCCCCTAGGGCTTTAAAAATTGCACCGGCCATGATATAATAGTCAGTAACTTATATGACTTTTATGGCGCTCACCGATTACCGTCGGTGGGTGTTTTTTTATATGCAGTTTTTTATTGTTGCTTTAGTTGATAATGACTAGGACTGTCAACACCAATGATTATAGCCCTTTCATAGAATGGCTGTCAACTCTAAACAAAATTATAAATAATAAATTATTTATTTTAAATTACATATTATTTATTTTAAATTATCTTATTATTGTGTTATCATTGCGTCATTGGAGGATATACTATGAGAGCTAAAACATTGCTACATTTTAACTTTAAAGGTGGCGTAGGCAAGACTACGCTAAGCGTCATGAACACATATTTATTGGGTGCCAACAAAAACAAAGTTTTGCTTATTGACCTCGACCCGCAGGCAAACGCTACCGAAATTATGAAATCCACATTTAGCAAAGAAATTGAACCGGCTGTGTCTCTTTACAACGGACTACTAAATTTAGATCTAAGCAAATCAGTAGTTACTCTAACCGATAATATCTCAATAATTCCAGCTGATTGGGAACTAAGTTTATGGCCTGGTAAAGCCGAAAAAATTAAGTCTCATGACCGCATGCTTATATTAAGCGAGCTGATCAAGAGCTTTAAAGAACAATTTGACTACATTATTATTGATGTTCCACCAACACTCTCCATTTTTACCAATAATGCAATCTTAGCTAGTGACTATATATCGTTAGTATTGCAAACTCAAAAGCAAGCTTACACATCTGTCCTTAAAACTGCGCAGTATATGTTTCAACTAAAAAGTGATTATCAAGCATCTTTTAACGTTGCTGGTGTAATTCTTTATCTTGTTAAAAAAGATGCCAAAGTTGATAAAGAAATAACACAAGCTGCCATAGATTCATTTGGAGATGCTGTATTTTCCAACAGAATTTGGCAGCAAGAGCGAGTTAAGCTATTTTCAAACGAAGGCATTAAAAATGAAGACCACTGGGATAAACGAGCAATTGGAATGTACGATATGGTGCTAAAAGAACAACTAAAACGGATTGGAGAAATGGAAAATGGCTAATGATTTTTTAGACAAATTAGCAAAACAAGCTAACCAACAACTAGGCGACAATGAAAGCCCATTTAAACAAAAAAAAGAAGTCACTAGGCCCGTACAAGTACGTGAAGGTACGTATAAAATGATTAAAGATATAGCCTATCATAAGGAAGCTAAGATAGTTGATGTCATTGACTCTATGCTTAAATACGCTATCAATTCAGGCGAGTTTGGAGAAAATAATAAATAATTTAAAATAAAAAATAAATTATTTATTTTAAATTACAAAATCTTGAGGTGCTTTGCTGAATAAAAAACGAGCAACTATTATATTTGATGAAGATATCTCAGATCAAATACAGACTTTGGAAACCGGCGATGCTAACAAAGTAAAAAATAAATAATATCGCGCTCTCAGACAACACGTTCAACTTTTAGACGTATACTTGTCCGTTTAAATGAAGCAGAATGCACACAAAAAAGCCACCCACCTCGTAATGAGATGAGTGGCCTTTTGGGTTGTGCCAATTTTGAAGGATTAACTTAATCCTAAGGTAGATTGTAAAATAAAAGGGACTAACTCACTTATCTATCATTGAGCTAATCCCTTTTTGTATACTACAAATTATTCTTTTGGTTTCTCTTCTTGCTTCTTCTTTTTGCATAGATCTCCAACAGCATTAACTGAGTATGAATCACCCATACTTTGAGTGGTGTACCTCATGTTAAAAATACATTCATCTGGCCCAACAAATTCACTAAAATTACTCATTATTTTGTCCATAGCACGAACAAAATCACCAGTATTATCTATCCAATTAATATTCTGAGCTTGAACATACACCATATTTTCATATTCATAATCATCTGTCTTAGGCCCAACAAATATAAAACCACCAGAATCAGTATCATAATTAGACTCATCATTGGTAGTATTTTCTACTGGTGCAGGTATTGGTGTGGCTACTTTTTTTGTACTAACCAGTTTTCTATTTATATCTAAAATTTGATCATCCACATGTTTCCCCGCGGTCACAAATTTTTGATCTGCTTCATCACTAGATTTAAATATATACCAACCATTATCTGCTTGAATTTCAATGGATGCTTTCTTGTAAACAACATTTTTTATTGAATCCATAAACGTGTGTAAGTTTACATTAAAGTTATTAGCTGTAAAATCTTCAACTTTTGCAACACTAAATATCCGGTAATTGGTAACAACAATAATATCATCAGACATAAAAGAGGAAGCGTGATTATAAAAAAATATATAAATAACCTCAGTGGAATATGAATCATCAACCTCATCTACTTTAGAGTCATATGGATACTGTTCTTGAAGTTTCTCCAGAAAATATTTAGCATTCTGCAAAAATGATTCTTCAACATTCATCAATGCACTATTTGAAACTGCAATTTGCATATTCTCATTCTCCTTCATTGCTGAATTCATACAATTTCCTGAGTATTCTGGCTTGCTTTGTTCCCGGGACTTGTTCAACTAGACAATATTGTATGCCCCGCTTATATGGTTTTATGTAATTGATTGTCTTAAAACTTGAAGCCCCAAACATTTCAGTTCCTGAATCATGCCTATCCTGCTCATCATAATCTGCTAACGTGGGACAACCAGTAAACCTAACTCTAGTGGTTCCTGTCTGCACGTTTCTAACCAAGTAGTAAACACCGCTATTAATTGCTCTTTCAAGTTCAAACAACATCATAATAACCTCCAAACTCAGCTATATCCTAAGTTCAGTTTACCATAACCGAACATATGTCTGTACCTGTTTTATGTATTTTTCTTGTATTTATTGTTGACTTTTGCACTGAGCTGATCTGGGATTGAGTGAGGTGAAGGTAGAATTGAACAGAGTCTTCCCATGAAAAGTTTGGATAGAAAAAACTCTGTAAGGCTTCATCTGGGCATATCGTTCAGCTCGGTTAGCTCTCACCTCTCTTAGTCATGCTAGGTTCAGCATCATGTGAATAGCTTTCTAACAGAGCACCGCCTCACCTATCTCAGCACTCTCAGGGTTTCCCCATCTCCACACGTTCCCATATCTTTCAGTTATCCTTCACATTGTCCAACCCGCCTATTAATAGAAAATATTAGCGCCATTGCTAACAGGGTCTACTTAGTACAGGCTAGTCTGCTAGAGCTCCCTAAGTCGTCTTCTGCGTGCTTGCAACAGTAGCAAGTTTAGCTTTGAACTCAATAATTATGGTTGTTGAGTTCCCCGGGCATCTATTTTTCGACTCCTTCACCCGGTGAGGGGGTTCTGGTGCAAAGTTGAAATTAAGCGTAGATCAAAGTGACTGTGTTTAGTGGTTGTAGCCTATGCCGCTAACAATTGGTCGACTTCTTGATACGCTGAAAAGCCGAAGAGGCCTAGCTTCTTTCGGCTTTCTTTGTGTATCGCATGCATGGTTTCAATGCCGTATAATGTCCTAGCTGCTGTCCGAGTGATCTGATAACTTGCGGAACGAACTTGTTGCCGCTTAATAAAACGGTGATCTTGCTCAATCAGATTATTGCGATATTTGGAGCACTGATGCACACCTTTGTGCAGATAACCTTCCCTAGTAAGCTTTTTAATTGCCTTTAGGGTCGCTCCGTACTGATCAGTCACTAATCGATGTGGAAGACCATAGGTCTTTAAAAGGCGTTTGAGAAAATGATAGGCCGAGTTAAAGTCACGCTTCTTGCGCAGTTGAAAATCAAGCGTAAGACCTTGATCATCAATGGCACGGTAGAGGTAATTCCATTGACCTTTGATCTTGATATAGGTCTCATCCATACGCCAACTTTTGGAAGTGCGCCGATGGCGCTTACGCCATAGAGCCCGCATAATCGGTGAGTAATGTTGTACCCAACGCATGAGGGTTGTGTGATGCACGAAAATACCACGGTCGCGCATCATTTCAACTAGATCTCGATAACTGATGTTGTAACGCAAGTAGTAGCCTACGGCAAAAGTAATCACTGATTGATTGAATTGTCGTCCTTTAAAATGATCAGTCATCTGAAAACCTCCAGTTTCAATTCATGATACAGGATGCACTCTCCCTGAGTAAACTTTGCACCAGAACCCTACTAGATAGGTATTGATTAATTCATCATTAAAGTCGTTAATTATGGGGTGTGGACATTGTATATCTAAAAAAAACAGCGCCCCCTCCCACGAATGGTTCGTAATAATTTTTAATTTTTGACGGCAAATAACGTTTTATCTCTGGTAATAATTGTCGCTTTCCCCCAGCCCATTTGACAAAGGGCTTAACTAAAGGATTCTTGTGTATTGTCATTATATAAGTTCTCCTTTAGATTCTAATTTTTAATTTAAATACTAATTAAAGATGCGACCAACTTCCAGTAGCATCATTTTTAAGCATTTGTTATTTTACGCCTGTTTCAGGGCTTCTAATCTATTCTGATTATCTCATGTAAACCGGTTCAATGCACATCGAATTTCTTTCGGTATCTGATAAAGGTTGTCCGTTTAATCCCGGTATTACGGGCAACATCTACATCACTCATGCCCGTCTGGTAAAGTTTAAAAGCATGTAGTAAACGGGGATCATCTTCGGCATATTGAGGTTTCCGACCATGATATTTACCCTGCTGTTTAGCGAGGGCAATCCCTTGTTGCTGCCGTTCAATGATCCGCTTACGTTCGCTTTCAGCTTGATATTTATACAGTTCAATAATGAGATTCGTCATGAGCTGGCGTAAATTAGGATCCGCAATCCCTGTCATGGACGGCAAGTTTAACACATCTAGGGTGGCCCCCTTATTTTGAATGGTGTTCATGATCTTAGTTAAGTCCTGGTTGTTTCGACCTAAGCGATCTAATTCAGTGACCAGGACAATATCACCCTCGCGAACATAGGCGAGCATTTTTTGCAGTTCTGGTCGATTGGTGTTGGCCCCACTCAATTTATCTGTGAATAGCTTATCAACGCCCTTTAAAACCGCTAGCTGCCGATCTAAATGTTGCTCCTTGGAACTCACACGCGCATAACCGATTTTAGCCATTTCCAATTCTCCTTTTGGACAGTTCTAATGAACACTTGTAATTCCTAGTATAGCACAGAAATAAAAAAGACCACTAGGGTATACTCTATTGGCCGTTGGAAAATAAACAGATTAAAATTTCAAACCTAATGCATCCTCTAGAGACTCAAGCTCTGTTTCATTGACTGGATTTAGTTGTGGAGAAATATGATCTGGTTTAAATTCATATAAATATTTTTCGTCGTCTTTGGAAATGCTTTTTATTTTAGGGATAATTTGAACTACTTTTTTTAAGCCTTGGTCGTCACCACTTAAATTGTTTAACTCAGGAATGGAAATTATTACTGGGCTATCTGCTAATGACACTTGATCTATTTTAAAACCCACCATACAAGGAGCACACGGTACTTTTACAGAAAGATGTTTGGTTGAGAAATCCAGTAAAGACCATGTTTTAATTTTACAAAAAAATGTAACCACATGGAAGTCTCCGTTTTGATTGTTGTAAATATATTCCCCATGTTGGTTAGTTATTTTGTTAATAAATTTCATGCTACCAACAACAGGGAAGGCATATTGATCCTTCTTTAGATCGTATAACAGATCACAAGATAGACAACTCCATAGTTGACATACATCGTACTTTTGAATACTTGTTTTATTAAATGCTGATTCTAACTTTTGATTTATTTCCGTGTAGTCCATATTTTTCTTCCTTTTTTTGTTTTTGCAGAAAGTCAAAGCTCCTGTATAATTAAAGCTTGTAGAGAAGTTAAGGCGGTGGCTATTTCCGATCGGAGGTGGTGCTTATGGTGTTGAACCTTTAAAGCCCATAAATCCTAACGAAAGGAGTAGCCTAAGTGTCCGTTGCGGACGCTTTACAATTAATGCTGGCTTTCGGTACGTTTATCGTAGCCTTAATTGCATTAATTGTTGAGCTGATCAAAAGTCAGCAAAAAAAATAACCGCCTTAGCTTGGCAGAGCTAGCGGTTATTTAATCGTATTAAGTTATGCCACCGTCTTTAACGGCTCTACATGGGAAGTCCTGTTCCAGCGGGGCTTCCTTTTTCTATCTATATTATAGCATGACTATAACTGGCTTTCGACTATTTTTAATCAGCTTCTTTAGCAGTTTTAATGTGACTGATCAACACTAATTTTCTTAATTGAACGGCCACCACGGAAATCGTTTAGTAATCCGTCGTTCTGCATGAGTATCGTAACCCACATAATGATTCCCAGTTTGTTCACGCATCATTAGGGGCATCTACGCACGAGAGACCAGACGAATATTTGAAATATAGGATCCTTTATGAGCAACAAGTGTCCAATGCTGTTTAGAACTATATTGTCCGGTATAAAACTTTAGCCAACTACCACTACCAAAAGGATCATCAGCTACAAACGCATCAACTCGCTGCGGGGTTTTAACAGCAGCAACATGTTTATTTTTTCCATCACTATCAATGATAGTTGTCTTTTCTCTCTTCTCTGGGACCTGATTAGGGAGTACCGCATAACCATATTGAACGAAAGAACACTGATTCCATCTGGCAATGGCACTGCCAGAAAACCACGTCTGATTTTTTTTGGTGAGCTTCATTGGAGTAGCGATTACGTAAGATAGCGACCTTTCTTGAAGCTAACTCATTTACAAATATCCCATGATGGTTAGGCATATCTCCTAATGTGTTAAAATTATGTTGTGAGTATCTTAAGGATTAAGGAGTGAGTTATTTGAAAAAGCATAAAAAATTAATTATCTCGCTAATAGTAACTATGCTAGTGATTATTTCTGGAGGAATATACATAGGATATCAGTATGGACCTAACTTTGACTTCTACTTAGTCCCACCAACCCCTAAAAGAGACGCCATGCTGGCTTTTAATAAAATATCGTCCACAGGGATCTATACAGAAAATCAAACGCAGAAAAATAGGATGATAGAGATTCGCAATGACATTTCAAATAAGCATACCTACAAAGAAATTTATCCACTGTTAAAACAAGCCTTGGCAATTAAGGGTGGTAAGCACTCTTCTTTGATAACTCCATCAGAAGTAAAAAAAGAAGTTTCACAATACAAAGCACCAACTAGCAGCGTTAAAAATAACATCTTATACGTCCACTTACCAGAATTCAATGGATCATCATCACAAGGGAAAAGATACGCAAACACAATTTATTATAAGCTGACTAGTAAAACATATAAGGGTATTATCATTGATCTTAGGAATAACCCAGGTGGTGACATTGGCCCAATGTTAGCTGGAATTTCGCCAGTTATCCCTAATGGAAAATTATTTGAAGTAGTTAACGCGGCAAAAAAGACTACGAGTGTAACCTTCCAAGGGAGTGTTACTAACAACATGGGAACTAAGATAGACCTCGGTAAGGTAAAAAAAAATCACAGGAATTCCTGTTGCGGTGATACTCAATCGATGGACTGCTAGTTCAGGCGAGTTAACGGCTTTAGCACTTGAAACCAATCCCAACGTTAAAACTTTTGGTGGTAATTCTGCTGGGTATACTAGTATCAACGATACGTACACTATGTATAATGGTGCCCAAGTAAACATAACTGCTGAAAAAATCAAGAAAAACAATGGGCAAGTACTCTTCAATAATAAAATTAAACCTGAAGTGCAAACTAACAGGCCAATTGTTCAAGCAAACAATTGGCTATTAACTCAAAACTAGTTTTTGGTTAGAGTCGGTTGATCGCTAGCTTCCGCTGTATAATGGATTAAGCAAGCAAGTTTTTTCTACGTAAAGTCAAGTATATTAGGACTCTAAAGTTTTAGGGGCGGTGGCTGTCTTTTCCCTTGCGAGGTGAGTCCCATGGGAACATGGAATAATCTTCAGGAAGGTTTCACAGTCAATGAGCGTCTTCCAGACACTCTCGTTGATGTTGCTGTTTGCAATGTTTATTTTAGCGTTGCTAACATACATCGACAAAAGGAACAAATAAAAAAGGGGTCTACACTTTCTGGTATTGGTGAATAACTAATACCGGTTTTTTGTCTGTTTTGAAAATCAGAAAAATAAAAAAGGACATCTGTCCTCTTTGTGCTACGATTTAATCGCCAAAACAAATCGAAAAGAGGAAATTCAGATGTCCCTAACTAATTCTATCTTATGCTTATTCGAAATAACAGACCCAAACTTAATTGTCACTGGTATTTCTAAAGAACGGTGTTCCACAAACCAACGTATTCATGTCGTCCATGCAACTTTGTCTTATCAACTTTTAAAGTGCCCACATTGTGGCCATAAAAGCTTAATTAAAAACGGAACTCACATGAGTCACCTGCGTTTAGGAACCTTATCCGGTGGTCGTTACGAAATGCATTTAAAACGTCAAAGATACCAATGTAAAGATTGTTCAAAAACCTGTGGTGCTAAAACTAAGTTGGTTAATCGTAACGAAACTTTCACACATAATATCAAACATCAAGTGATCGTTTTGGCACGCGATATGTTGACGAGTAAAGAAATTGCTAAACTTTGTGGAATTTCGCCAAGCAGTGTTCAACGAATCCTAAATGCCAATATTCACTTAGCCTATCGTGTTAAACATCTCCCAGAGAATCTTTGCTTTGATGAATTTCGTTCCTGTAATCACTGGATGTCCTTTAATTGTTGCGATGCCGTTAGTCATCGCCGAATTGTTACTTTAAAAGATCGGCTAAGTAAAGATATCATTGACTACTTTGAAGCTCGTTTTTCGGTTCAAGAACGTGCCCAAGTTCAATCAGTGACGATTGACATGAATGCTGAATATGGCAGCTTCATTCATCGCTTATTTCCCAATGCGGCCACGATTATCGATCGTTTCCATATTATTCAACTGGCTGGGCGTGCCTTAGATAATGAACGCACGCAAACCATTCGTACTATCCAAGATAAGCATTCACGAATTTATCATATTTTAAAATCTCAATGGCGTTTATTTCATCTTGATGAAATAAAAGTTAATGATTCTAAGGCTGTTTATTTACGCGGAATTAACGAGTATATGACGCAACAAAACGCCATTGATTTAGCTCTAGACGCTTTTCCCAGATTTAGATCTGTGTATCAAACCTATCAAGGTATCTTAAGTGCCATACACCAAAAGGATGCTAATGCGTTCCAATCCTTACTTACTAACTACCAACCCACTAGTAATCAAATGGACATAACGATCAACACGTTTATCAAAAATGGTTCAGCCCTTCTAAACAGTTGTCGTTATCCATTTTCCAACGGTCCAATTGAAGGACTTAATCGTAAAATCAAGGCATTAAAGCGTAACTGTTTTGGTTTTCGAAATATTGACAACTTCTTTATCCGGATTAGTTTAATTCATGAGTAAACAAAAAGCACATTCACCGAAGTGAATGTGCCGTTCAAAATCTCCACCAATACGATTTGACAGAGACCCATCTAATATTCAAAACCAGAATATTAGATGGGCTGGCTTATATTCTGGGATCTAACCGCTGATTTGATCACTCTCTTTAAATAAGATGCACACCCTTATCAACGTAAACCACGTCGCCGGTCATTCCAGTTGCCAGATCACTCATCAAAAAGGCAGCCACATTTCCGATTTCGGTTGTTGTAACGCTCTTTTGATCAACGGTTCTCGACTCCGATTCCTTTAACAATTCACCATGATGCTTAATGCCGGTAACTGCTAATGTCTTAACCGCACCCGCAGAAATTGCGTTTACTCGAATCCCATTCACCCCTAAATCTGAAGCTAAATAGCGAACGTTGGCTTCCAAGGCCGCTTTGGCAACACCCATCATATTGTAATTTGGAATGGCCCGAGTTGAACCAAAATAAGTCAAAGTTACAATACTTGAAGGGTCATTTAGGATTGGTTGTGCATAACGACTCACTGCAATCAATGAGTAGGCACTAATGTTTTGAGCCAAATCGTATCCTTCACGAGTAGTATGTACCAGCCCAGACGTCAATGTCTCACGGTCAGCATAAGCGATTGCATGAATCACACCATCAATTTTGCCATACTTATTACCAATCTCTTCGAATGCATTTTTAATGTTGTCATCATCAGCAACGTCACATTCTACTAATTCTGAATCTTCAGGAACAAATCGTTGTAAGCTCTTCTTAATTCGATCATTTTGATAAGTTAAAATAACCTTAGCGCCTTGATCAATAATTGCCTGGGTACATCCCCAAGCAATACTGCGTTTATTTGCGACCCCCATGATCACAATTGTTTTTCCATCTAAAAAGCCACTCATTTAATTCGGCCTCCAAATAATTTTTCTTTTAAAAATTCCGGTAACGTTGCTCACGTTGGCGTAATAACTCGTCAATCGGTAAATTAGCCAGTTCATTAAACTGATTTGCCAGAAAGTCACGTAGTGGGCCTAAATTCTCACCAGAGTGGTATTCATGAATAATCTGATCAATAATACCATTTTCTTGTAACCATTCTGATGTTAAATTTAAGGCTTCAGCTGCTTGCTGGACCTTTGATGAATCCTTCCACATGATGCTGGCATAGCCTTCAGGTGACAAAACGGAATAAATACTATCTTCAAACATAAATACTTTGTCGCCACAGGCAAGCGCAATCGCGCCACCACTACCACCCTCACCAACAATGATACTAATGTACGGTACCTTTAGTTGCATGCCCACTTGTAAGCACTTGGCAATTGCAGAACCAATACCGTGATATTCAGCATCCACATCCGGCCAAGCGCCAGGCGTATTCACCAGCGCCAAAATCGGTCGATGGAATTTTTCCGCCTGTTGCATTAATCGAAGCGCTTTACGATAGCCTTCCGGTTCAGGGCTACCGAAATGACGCTTGATATTTTCTTCCGTATCAGCACCCTTACGAATCCCAACCACCGTAATCGGTACATCCTTTAACAATCCAATGCCACCGATTACTGCTTGATCATCGCCATCAGACCGATCTCCATGGAGTTCAAAAAAATCAGTTGTCAAACCACGAATGAGTTCATCCGTTGAAATTTTATGACTGTCACGGGCTGCCTGAACACGTTGATAAGCTGTTTTTTTAGCCATGACTAGCCTCCCTCTGATGCAGTCGCAAAAATTGAGAGATTGTCTGCTTTAAATTGGTCCGCGGAACAATCGCATCGATAAAGCCGTGATCCAAAACAGTTTCAGCCCTTTGAAAATTCTTGGGTGGCTGCTTCATAATTGTTTGTTCAATGACTCGGCGACCAGCAAATCCAACCAAAGCATGAGATTCGGCTAAAATAATGTCGCCCTGCATTGCAAAACTGGCAGTAACGCCACCAGTCGTTGGATCACAAAGAACCACCAGATAAAACAGTCCGGCTTTGCTGTGAGCCTCAACAGCCTGGGACACCTTTGCCATTTGCATCAGTGACTTGATCCCTTCCTGCATCCTCGCACCACCAGAAGCCGTAAACATGACAACCGGCAACTTTTCAGTGGTTGCTTTTTCGAACAATCGAACAATTTTTTCACCAGTGGCACTGCCAAGACTACCCATGATAAAGAATGGGTCCATAATTCCGGCCGCCACTTTTTGATGATCCAGTGACCCGATTCCAGTCAAGACACTTTCCTTAATTCCGGTTACCTTTTTTGCTTTTGCAATTTTACCCCGATACTTCTTATCGTCATATTGGTCGGGAACCGTTACGTCTGCATCCATTTCGTCAAAGGTATCAAACGTAATCTTAGCCCGCCTGCGAGCCGTAATTCGAAAACCAAATCCACAATTAGGGCAGGTTCGCTGCTTGCCCATTCTCATCGAAAAAAACGTTGTATGGCAAATTGGGCATTCTTTCATTAAGTTATCGGGGATTTTATCCATTCGCTTTTTTAATTCATCACGACTGGGCATTTTAAACCGACTTTGCAGCATTTAATCCCCTCCTACCAGCAAGAACATCATTTTCAATAAAACTAGTTGAGTAGGTTCCCTGTTTAAATCGATCAGATGTAACTAACTCATATAAAAAGGCTTGATTGGTTATGACACCCGTAATTTCAAGCTCACTTAACACCCGTTTCATCTTCGCAATGACCGCATTCCGGTCATTTAAATGAACGATTAATTTAGCGATCATTGAATCATAAAAAGGTGAAATAAAACTGCCGTTGGTCACACCAGCATCAATTCGGACACTCAATGACCCATCAGGGAAAAATAAATGGGTAATTTTCCCGGGTTGAGGAGCAAAGTTGTTTTCGGGGTCTTCGGCATTTAATCGACACTCCAAAGCATGTCCCTTAACAGTCGCATCTGCTTGAACAAAGGGTAATACTTCATTAGCAGCAACGGCTAACTGACCCTTTACCAGCTCAATGCCGGTAACTTCTTCGGTAATCGTATGTTCAACCTGAAGACGAGTATTCATTTCCATAAAGTAAAAATGGTGATCGTGATCCATCAAAAATTCGTAGGTCCCAGTATTTGTATAACCAAGTTTAAGCGTTGCCTTGGCAACAATTTCACCTAATTCCTGACGTTCTTCAGGAGAAATCAAAATACATGGACTTTCTTCAATTACCTTTTGATGATTTCGTTGCAGAGAACAGTCACGTTCCGGTAAATAGACAACGTGGCCAAAATTATCCGCAATCACCTGCATTTCAACATGTTTGGCATCTCGGATTAGTTTTTCAACATACATACTATCATCACCAAATGATGCCTTGGCCTCACGTTGGCACTGCTCGAATGAATCACGAAGCTCTTCTGGCCGATCAACCTCACGGATACCTTTACCACCACCACCGGCAGCGGATTTCAATAAAACTGGGAAACCAATTTTTTCAGCAATCCGTTCAGCTTGATCAACTGAAGTGACATCACCCTCGCTACCAGGGATCACCGGAACGCCCGCGGACTTCATTGCCTCTCTGGCGTTAGCCTTGTCACCCATCAGTGAAATCAATTGATGGCTAGGACCAATGAATTGAATATGACAAGACTCACACATTTCCGCAAACTCAGCATTCTCAGAGAGAAAACCGTACCCGGGATGAATGGCTTCACAACCAGTTAAAGTTGCGGCACTCATAATTTGGGCCATATTTAAATAAGAATCACTCGGCTGGGCACCGCCAATACAGATCGCCTCATCAGCTAAATGAACAAACAAGCTCTCCTTATCAGCACTGGAATAAACAGCAACTGCTTCAATATTCATGTCATGAAGTGCTCTGATAATTTGCACAGCAATTTCGCCACGATTTGCCACTAATACTTTTTTAAACATATGCTCACCTTCTTGTACTTAAAAACGTTTTGGAACGCCATTTGGATTCATTCCCGAAATGAGCCAGGTTTCTCATTCCACCGCAAATATCAGGTCGGCCTCACAAATCACTTGACCGTCTCGAATAATCGATCCGTGACCTAATCCAATGTTCATTTTGAGCTTTTTCATTTCCACTTCAAAGATTAACCGGTCGCCTGGTCGAAAATCATCTTGAAAAGTGGCGTTTTTTATGCCGCCAAAAAACACATTTTTCCCTTGATATTTTGGTAATGACAGAATGGCAGCAACCCCAGTCTGAGCCATTGCCTCAATCATAATTGGCCGTGGGACAACTAACCGGTTAACCGGCTGGTTGGCAAAGAACCATTCATTAATGGAAATCAGTTTCACCGATCTTGCCTTAACACCTGCTTGAACATCCAAAAAGCGGTCAATCATTTCAAAAGGATAGCGTTGGGGAATCACATCATTTACGTTGGGTGTCATTATTATCTATCCCTTCTTAACTTGAAACAGTGGTTGATCATACTCAACCATACTGCCATCCTCAACCAAGATATTTGAAATTGTTCCTGAAACATCACTCTTAACTTCATTGATCATCTTCATTGCTTCAATAACGCAGACAACGTCCCCTTTTTCAACTTTATCGCCCTGCTTTTTAAAGGCAGGCTTATCGGGACTTGGCGCGAAATAGATAACACCTACCAGCGGTGCTTTAATTTCGGCGACATCAGCTGCCGAATTAACAGCTGGCGTTGTTGATTCATTCTGTGATTGTTTTGACGTCGGTTTAGGTGCGCTAACAGTGTCATTAGGTGTTGTTAATGTTGGCTCACCTACAACAACTTGGTCACCAGCCTCACGTTTACTCAATGCCAATTTAAAATCATCCTGCGTTAACTCAAAGTTTTTGAGTGATGATTTATCAAACTTATCTAATAACCGTTCAATTTCCTTCTCGTCCATAACTTTAATCACATCCCTTAAATGCAATTACAGCGTTGTGTCCTCCAAATCCAAATGAGTTACTGATTGCATAGTTAACAGTTGTTTTCTTATTGGTGTCATCAACTAAATCAACATCACATTCTTCATCTTGGTTAACAACACCCACATTTACCGGCATTTGGTTTCTTTGAATTGCGCCGATTGTTGCAACAGCCTCAATCGCACCGGCTGCGCCCAATGCGTGGCCAGTCATCCCTTTGGTACTGCTTACCTTAACATGATCATTCTTTGAGAAGACCACATTGATTGCCTTGGATTCAGCGCTGTCATTGGCATGAGTACTTGTTCCGTGCGCGTTAATATAGTCAACATCAGTGGCATCAATTTCAGCCTCGTCAATGGCCATTTGCATTGCCCGTTTAGCGCCGGTTCCCTCTGGATCAGGCGCTGTCATATGGTAAGCATCACTAGTCGTTCCATAACCAACAATCTCAGCAAGGATCTTAGCGCCACGTGCTTTGGCATGGTCATAACTTTCCAAGACCAGGGTTCCAGAACCTTCACCCATTACAAAACCATTTCGGTCTTTATCAAACGGAATTGACGCTTTCATTGGATCTTCGGTCTTCGATAATGCCGTAATTGCAGCAAATCCTGAAATACCAATTTCATTTACTGAAGCTTCAGTTCCGCCTGCAATCATTGCCTCAGCTTTTCCTTCTTTAATATATTCAAAGGCATTGCCAATTGCATTAGTCCCTGACGAACAGGCAGTCACAATAGCTTGACTGGTGTTACGGGCCTTGAAGGCAATTGAAATATCACCGGCAGCCATATTAACAATGGAATTAGGCACAAAGAGAGGTGATACCCGCTTAGGTCCTTTGTCGTGCATCTTGATGACTTGCTCTTGAATGGTCGTCAAACCACCAATTCCTGAACCATAAATGACGCCTAGTTCCTCTGGTTTGATATTGTCTTCATTCAAGCCAGCCATTTCCATCGCTTCGTGAGCACTATATAGCGCGTAATTGACAAACAGATCATTTCGCTTTGCGGTTTTTCGGTCCAAGCGCTTCATTGCGTCAAAGTCCTTGACTTCACCGGCAACAGAAATTCCAGTTGCTTCTGCATCAAATTTGGTAATCTTATTAATGCCAACCTTCGAATTTAATAAGTTGGTCAGAAAACTATCAACATCATTTCCGAGTGGGGTAACGGCACCCATTCCAGTAACAACGACTCTGTTCATGAATTTATCTCCTTTAGCAATTAAATTGTTAATCCACCATCAATTGTGATGACTTGACCTGTTAAATAATCATTATGCACCAAGAACGAAACTGCGTCGGCAATTTCTTCCGGTCGGCCAAATCGTTTCAACGGAATTTGATCAGTGAATTCTTTTTGACGACGTTCGCTCATTTTTCCAGTCATATCGGTTTCAATCATTCCCGGAGCAACAGCATTACAACGAATATTACGTAAAGCCCCTTCACGAGCGGCTGTTTTTGTCAAACCGACTAGTCCAGCTTTACTAGCGGAATAATTAGCCTGCCCAATATTACCATGCAAGCCTGAAATACTGGAAATGTTGACAATGACACCAGAACGACTCTTTTGCATTGACTTCATTGCAAACTTGGTCATGTTAAACGCGCCAATTAAATTTGTGTCAATAACTGCTTTAAAATCCGACAGCTTAGTGCGGCTCAATAATTTGTCGCGGTTAATGCCCGCATTGTTTACTAAAACATCAATTTGACCATATTTTTCCAGCAAACTGTCAATCATTGCTTGGGCATCATCTTCGTTGGCCACGTCGCCAACCAAATTATCAAAAGTAACTCCCTGATCACTTAATTGCTGCTTCACATCATCATCTAAAGCATGGTGCGTATTTAAAACAACTGTCATACCATCTTTTGAAAGCCTTTTGGCAATCGCTAATCCGATCCCCTTTGCGGCACCGGTTACTAATGCAATTTGTTTTGCTTCACTCATTATTTCACCAACTTTACATTTGATCTGACATCATTCAATGTCTTAACACTATCAATATGTAGTGTGTCAACAGTTGATAACGATTTTGCAAACTTCATCAACGTATCACCCGGACCGATTTCAATCATCGTATCACTGCCCAAATTGACTAAGGCTTTGAGGCAATCAATGAAATGGGTCGGATTAACCAACTGATCAACCAGCGTCTGTTTCATATTGGCAACATCAAATTGGGTCATTGTTGTATTACTAATAACAGGAAACTTAAACTCATGAAAGTCAACAGTTTGAATTCGATCAGCTAATAAATCACTTGCTTCTTGCATAAACGGAGTATGAGAAGCAACCGTCATTTTTAACGGAACAACCCGCTTAATCCCATGTTCATGAAGATAAGTGGTTGCTGCGTCCAAACCGGCCTGTGTACCCCCGATAACAATCTGCGAATCGGTATTAAAATTAGCTGGGTAAATATCACCTGCTTGAGCACCAACCCGGCAGGCTTCACGGACTAAATCAGCGTTTGCCTTAAGAACAGCTGCCATTTTACCCGGATGATCTTTTCCTGCTTTATCCATATAGCGAGAACGATCACGAACCAGCTTTAGCGCATCAGCAAACTGAACACCACGAGCAGCTATAATTGCACTATATTCGCCAAGGCTCAATCCAGCAGCGCCCACTGGTGATCCGAATTCTTTTTCAAGAATCCGAAAAATACCGGTACTCATTGCGACAATGGCGACCTGGACATTATTGGGATCATCCATAACCTCTGATTTACTCAAATCCATATTAAGTGCAGCAGAAGCTTCCTCAATGGTTTGACGATAAATTACCTCTTGTTGGTAAAGGTCCTGCCCCATCTCGGGAAATTGTTTTCCCTGACCGCTAAATAAATAACTTAATCTCAAAGTATCAACCTACTTAGTTTGTTGTTTAAAAACGTAATCTACCAAATCACCAACAGTTTCCATACCTTTGTCAGTTTCAATTTCGATATCATATTCGTCTTCGATCTTATCGATCACTTCAAAAACGTCCAGACTATCAAGTGCTAAGTCTTCGGTAAAGTTCGTTGTCATCGTAATTTTGTCTGCATCAACATCCAATTGGTCCACGATAATATCCTTTACCTTGTTAAATACTTCTTCTTTAGTCATCATTAATTTCCTCCAATATAGTTGTTTGTT
Organism: Lactiplantibacillus brownii; assembly: GCF_031085375.1. Classification (NCBI taxonomy): domain Bacteria; kingdom Bacillati; phylum Bacillota; class Bacilli; order Lactobacillales; family Lactobacillaceae; genus Lactiplantibacillus; species Lactiplantibacillus brownii. The sequence goes on along the minus strand of NZ_JAVCWF010000003.1, from coordinate 29,429 downwards.
TTTAATTTGATTAATTAATTTTCTATGAGCAATATCGTTAATAAGTCAGTAACATGGTTCCAACTGTTAAGCCACCACCGAAGCCACTTAACGCAATTGTATCGCCACGTTTGATAATGTTGTGTTTTACTAGCTGATCCAACAAGATCGGTTCGCTGGCAGCTGCGGTATTCCCAAATTCACCGATGTTAACCGGAAATTTGGTCATTGGCAGCTCGAGTTCATCCGCAATCCGCTCGACAATTCGAACGTTCGCTTGATGAAGGACATAGTGGTCAACATCTGTCGGTGCTAATTTAGCCACCGATAATGCATGGTTAACCGAATCGGGAACATTCTTAACCGCGAATTGATAAACACGCCGACCATTCATCTTAAAGAACGGCTTGAATGGTTGATGATCTGATGAAAATGGTGATGGCTGACCAGTCTTACCAGCCGTTAAATAGCCACCAAGACTGCCAAGGGTTGTCATACTATCTGCAAGATATGACCCATCAGCAGTTGTCTCGTTCGTAACCAAAACCCCACCGGCACCATCACCAAACAAAACGGCAGTGGATCGATCAGACCAATCCAAAAGCTTACTTAACGTTTCACCACCAATTAAAATGGCATTCTTTTTATGATCTGCCATCAGCATTTGCCGAATTAGCTTCAATCCATAAACAAACCCTGAGCAGGCTGCATCAATATCAAACGCCATCGCCTTAGTAGCACCAATGTTTCCTTGCACAGTTGCACTGGTAGAAGGTGTTAAATAATCAGGTGACATGGTTGCAACAACGATCAAATCAATATCGTCAGGCTGCAGTTCGCTTTGAGCAAGTAATTGCTGAGCAACGCTGGTACAAAGTGAGCTTGTAGTTTCAGTAACGGCAATATGCCGACGCTTAATTCCCGTTCGCTTAACGATCCACTCATCAGAGGTGTCCATCATCGTTGAAAGTTCATGATTATCAACAACTCGCTCAGGCACTTGACTCGCCGTAGCTACTATTTTAAAATCTTCAAATTTCATTTTGATGAAACCTCGTCAATAAATTTCTCAACGTTAACCAATGCCTGCCGCATCTTTCGAATATCGGATCCGTCAAATCCCTTTAAGCAACTTTCAACCAACTGGCGATGGAACGCATAGTGGGCACGATAAAGCAATCTGCCCTTACTCGTCAGCCCAAGGTTGATAATCCGACGGTCCTGTTGGTTAATCATTCGAATGATGTAGCCTTTTTTCTCAAGGTTATTAAGATTGGCAGTTAACGTCCCTTTACTTAACTTCAAAACACGTGATACTTCTGAAGTTATTTTCCGATCATGAAGGCCAATTGTATGAATAAGATGCAATTCTTTTGCAGTGATGTCCTTAAATCGACTCTTTCGAATTTCACTCTCTTCAATTCGCATTATCTGATCATAAATATCTATCAAAGCCTCACTTATGAAATTGTAATCATCTTTAATTTCATCACTCGTCGAATTCATTCATTAAATCTCCTCATTCACTCTCGGTCTAAATCTTTTTATCTGGATTTGGAACAATGAACGTTAAGTCGGCGGAACAAGCCACTTTGTCTTCAACTTTGGCAGCGCATTTAACTTTACCCATGTTGTCACGCTGTTTTTCCATTTCAACATGTAGCTTCAAAACATCACCCGGACGAACAACTTTTCTGAATTTGGCATTATCAATGGCACCAAGGTAAGCTGTCTTGCCACGATATTTTTCCGTCTTGAGAATTAAAATCGAAGCTGCTTGAGCAAGCGACTCGATAATTAATACGCCGGGCATAACTGGATTTCCAGGAAAATGGCCTTGGAAAAATTCCTCGTTAATTGTGACGTTTTTGGTACAAACGATCGATTCACCCGGATTTAATTCATCGACTTTATCCATAAACAAAATTGGATATCGATTGGGAATTAGATCCATAATTTTAGCTGCATCTAATACACTCATTGCTTTCTTCCTTTCGGTTGCAAAACTGATCAAGTATCACGCCAGATTAATTCGACTTTCGAACTAAATTGTCAAAAAAATTTGGTTGATTTCACTTCATCCATGTCCAAATTTTGAACATCTCACATCATAACCTAAAATAGTTTGAAATTCAAACTATTTTGGTTAATGGCGTAATAACCGATAAAACTAAGAACTGAAACTTGAAAGCTAATAATCACGCCAAAGGCGTGTGGTTATTGGCTTTTTTGGCAAAAAAATAAACGCAAGCTCTCCTGCGTTGTATACTTTAGTCGACCAAAACCAAGATACAAAGGAGACTTACGTCATGAATATTATAAGACAAAAAAATACAGAAAACGAGCTTCACAATATTGTTCATCAATTTACTTCCCTCATTGGTCTATCTAAACTCACCAAGTTGGTGAATTATCGCCGGCATTCAGAAATCAGCTTGATGAAGGTCATTGAATGGCTGCTCACGACAAAGTTCCTGGGACGCTCGCTTTATCGAGCCCATGAAACACCTAACTTTACCAGTCGCACCGTCAGAAATAATTTGAACGATGGCCGGATCAATTGGCAACGCTTGATTTGTCAAGTTGGGAGTCATTTAATCAAGCATTTACGACCGTTTATTGACCGCCGGCGGCGGTTAGCATTGATCATTGACGATACACTCTTTTCCCGTGAGTACGCCACCCAAACCGAATTACTAGCGCGAGTCTTTGACCATGACAAACAGTTATATATTAAGGGATACCGGGCTTTAACTTTGGGTTGGAGTGACGCCAATACATTCTTACCGATCAACTTTGCATTAATGTCTTCCAAGAAGCCACAAAACGTCCTTGGAAAATCAGCTAAAACAACCGATCAACGAACAATTGCTGGCCGGAGACGTCGCCAAGCACAGCAAAAAATGAACCTCGTTTCATTGCAACTTGTCAAGCAAGCCCTCGCAAATGGCGTTCTAGCTGACTATGTGTTATTTGATAGCTGGTATAGCTCACCAAAAATGTTCTATGAATTAACCAAGTTGGGATTAAACGGCGTGGGCATGCTTAAACGGTCCAGCAAAATTTACTATCAATATCGCGGACGGCAATATTCAGTTAAAGCATTATACAAGCGACTGCAGGCCTCAAAATATCAACCCAAGCAAGCTTATCAATACAGCTGCTTTGTCGAAGCGCACGTCGGGAACCAAAAATTCAAGCTTCGCTTGGTATTTGTGGCTAATCGGGCCCGTCAAGATGACTACCTAGTACTGGCAACGACTCAGTTAGGCCTTCAGCCACAAGAGATCATTCAACTATACGCCCGAAGATGGCAAATTGAGAATTACTTTAAAGTTGCCAAGCAATACTTGCGGCTCGACAAATCACAAGTTCAAAATTATGACGGGCTTTGTGGCCATTTAGCAAGGATCACCCCCACATACGTGGGGAATACACTAAACGATCCCCGTCATAACAGCATTTATAAATTAGTGAATGCCAGTTTTACATGAGTTTGATTCCTAATTCAAGAGTTATTTGAGCACCAGATAATACATAATATGAGCTGCTTTTAATTTAAAAGTGGTCTTCATAAATAATGGTGCCTACATGCTAATAAAAAATAGCCGCTTTAGCTCCGCAAGCTAGCGGTTGTTTAATATCGTCATATAGCTCGACATAGGAATCCTTGTTCATATGGGCACTCACAGTATAGCATAACAACTGGTTAACGTTGCACGCCTTGATCCACCTGCTTGCTCTTATGTTTTTAAGTTTTGTTGTGCTTATTAGGTAGATTGTAAAATTAATCCGAACGCTGTTCGGACAAAAAAGATCAGCTTCCTTTAAAATGGTGTTTACCACAAACCCATCTTTTAGGAGCTGATCTTTTGTCTAGTATAACCTATTCCGAACGAATTAAAATCGAAACCTTTTGTGAACTAGGGCTGTCCAATATCCAAATGGGCGTTCGGCTGAACCGATCACCGTCAACAATTTCTTATGAATTATCTCGATGTCAACCTTATCAGGCTGAATTAGCACAAACAGATGCCGAATACAAGCGATCACGATGTGGTCGGAAAACTAAGCTGAGCGATGAGTTAAAGCAAAAAATTCTCAACCATTTACGTCTAAGCTGGTCACCAGGAATGATTGCTCACGAATTTAAACTAGCTACTAAATCTATTTATAATTGGCTAAATCAGGGGAGAATTGGTTTCTCCTTGAATGATCTACCTGAACATGGCGTACGCCAACGGCGTAACGTTGACCAACGATCCAAATATAATCAATCTTTGGGGCGATCAATTGAACAGCGTCCCATGATGATTAATCAACGTAATCGCATCGGCGATTTTGAACTAGATACAGTCGTTGGTCCTCGTGGGCATAGTAAGGCAGTTTTATTAACTTTAATCGATCGCAAATCACGGTTCCTTTGGGCATACCGGTTAAAAGATCGGACGACAGCGACTGTTAATGAAGCACTAACTAAGTTCCTAACCACTTTTAATGGTCCGGTGCACAGCTTTACTGTGGACCGTGGCACTGAGTTTAGTGGGCTAGTATCACTTGAATCACAATATGGTATTAAGACCTATTACTGCCATGCTTATACGCCAGCTGAACGTGGTAGTAATGAACGCTTTAATCGGAATTTACGTTATTTTTATCCTAAAGGGACTCGTTTTGAGCACATTAGTGCTCAAGATTTAACGACGACGTTACTCCAAATTAACCAGCGACCGCTTAAAATACTCGACTGGCAAACACCGTATCAGGTTATGCTGACAAATTTGTCCAAAAATTCGGATTAAATTTGCAATCTACCAAGAATGCTAGTTCTTAGATGCAATTTTTTTTTGCGTGCATTTAAGCTAGTGACAGTTGAACAGATTGTATCACTGCTTGCTGAAGTCAAAACTTGTTAGCAATTTGATTATAAACTTTATAGTCAAATTGCTAAACTGTGCCAGTTCGTTGACGGATTATGACCGCAAAAAATGGATCGTCAAGAAATTTTCGCAAAAAAATAAAGCTCGATTAGAGCCCAGCTTACCGGGATTTGACTACTAAAAAATGTAACATGCCGTAAATTAATCTGCTGAAATCAATTGACAAGATTCGGCCGGACGATTAACCTAACGCCATTCCCAAACGTCGTGAAAGGAGCGACTAACTATGAGTGTGTTAGAAGCAAGTGAAATTATGCAATTAATCCCCAACCGGTACCCAATTTTATTCATGGACCGGGTGGATGAATTAAATCCGGGTGAATCGATCGTGGTGACGAAAAATGTCACGATCAATGAGTCATTTTTCCAAGGGCACTTTCCCGGTAACCCGGTCATGCCGGGCGTGTTGATTATTGAAGCTTTGGCGCAAGCCGCGTCGATTCTGATTTTGAAATCTGAAAAGTTTGCTGGTAAGACGGCTTATCTTGGCGCCATTAAGGATGCCAAGTTCCGCAAAATTGTCCGTCCCGGTGATGTCTTGAAGTTGCATGTCCAAATGGTCAAACAACGGTCCAACATGGGAACGGTGAGTTGTCAGGCGATGGTCGGTGACAAGGCAGCCTGCACAACTGATTTAACCTTTATCGTTGGTGCAACTGATTCAAAATAGAAAGGTGGTAATAGCAATTCGGCGATTGTCGTTTGGGAAAGTTTTTTAAAAGCATTGCCGAATTGTAACCAACCATGACAACTAATTTTTCGATTTTAGCGAGTGCTAAGGCACTGCCGACGACCAAAGTCACGAATCAAGAACTAACGCAACTGATGGCGACTTCTGATGATTGGATCAAGCAGCGAACGGGAATTCGTTCTCGCCACGTCGCGACCGATGAGACAACGACGAGTTTAGCTGTTTCAGTTGCCCAGCAGTTGTTGCAGCAAAGTCGGCTAGCGGCGACGGCGATTGATTTGATCATCGTGGCAACCATGTCACCGGATTATTTGACACCGGCGACGGCTCCTCAAGTACAGGCAGCGATTGGGGCTGAAAAAGCAATTGCCTTTGACATCAATGTTGCATGTGCGGGCTTTGTTTATGGGATGCAGTTGGTTCACCAATACTTACAACCGGGTCAGACCGCTTTGTTAATCGGTAGCGAGACCTTGAGTCGGTTAGTGGACTGGCATGATCGTAGCACTGCCGTTTTATTTGGTGATGGTGCGGGTGGTCTATTGATTACTGCTAAGCCTAATACGGCCACTGGGCACTGGCTGGGCGGTCATTACGCGACGTTTGGCGCTGACGGGCATTATTTAACGGCGGGACAGCAGCCTCAGGTGAATCCGTGGTCAACACGGACTGATGGTGCAGGTTCTAACCGCTGGGCCTTTCAGATGAATGGTCGGCGGGTTTATGACTTTGCCACTAAACAAGTGCCCCACTCAATTGAGCAGGCGTTGATGCAGGCACGGCTCGAGTCGAGTGATATTAAAGCATTTGTGCTTCATCAGGCCAACGCACGTATTGTTAAGAGCGTTGGTCAAAAATTAAACTTAGCTACGGAACAATTACCGATGAACATTGCACAGTATGGCAATACTGCGGCAGCCAGTGAACCGATTCTATTTGCTGAAATGGTTGCCCAAAAGCAAGTTCAACGTGGTGACAAGCTGGTGTTTACCGGTTTTGGCGGCGGGTTATCCGTCGGTAGTGCCGTAATTGAGTATTAATTGATAACTGAAATCAAGCATTTAAAATTAATTTAAAAATTCTGGAGGAATCAACAATGACTAAAACTGAAATTTTTGACCAAATTAAAAAGATGATCGTGGAACAATTAGACGTGGATGCTGACAAGATTACGATGACAACGAACTTTACCGAAGACTTAGCACTTGATAGTCTGGACGTTTTTGAAGTGATCGATAAGATCGAAGACGAATATGATATCGAAATCGAAACGGATGACGCGTTAGCCACGGTTGGTGATCTAGTTGATTATGTGGCGACTCATCAGGAAACTAGCGAGGACTAAGTTATGAAAACGGCAATCTTATTCAGTGGTCAAGGACAACAGTTTGCCGATATGGGGGCCGATCTTTATCAAACGTTACCAGCGTATCAAGCCACGATTGACGAAGCTAATCAAGTGTTGGACTGGGATCTGCGGGTAACTGCTGATTGGATCGATGATGCTCAACGGATGCCGGTTGCAATTACAGCGATGAATATGGGGTTATATCGTGCTTTAACAGCGTTGCTTAATGAGTGTCCGACCGTGTTAGCAGGATTGAGCCTTGGTGAGTATGCCGCATTGATTGCAGCTGGCGTCCTGCCATTTGCTGATGGCTTGAAGTTAGTTGCCGATCGGGCTAGATATATGCAACGAGCGGGATTACAGCATCCCGGGGAGATGGTCGCGGCGTTGAGGGTAACGCCGGCACTGGTTGCAGCCGCTTGTCAAAGTGCCCAAGCAGTGGGGGTTGCGTATCCCGCTAATTACAATCTAGCTGATCAAATTGTTATTGGTGGCGATGCATCTGGTATTCAAGCTGCGCGAACCTATTTAAAAACACACGGCGTTAAACGGGTGGTCCCATTAGACGTTGCGGTGGCTTCACACACGCCGTTAATTGCCTGTGATGTTGCTGATGATGACAATGTTGATCGGGCATTTGCAAGCATTAAACAACGGTATGGTGTCATCGATGGGATTATCCATGCGATTGCTTATGCGGATAAAGCAACGTTAGAAGGTGATTTTGTGAATACCACGAAAGCTGGATATGATTTGGCACAAAATATTAGTGCGTATTCGCTGATTGCAGTTGCCCGAGCAGCTCGGCCAATGCTGAAACCAGGAGCCAGTCTCGTAACGTTGACGTATTTTGGATCAGAGCGAGCCGTACCAAATTACAATATGATGGGGGTTGCTAAGGCCGCGTTGGAAGCAAATGTGCGTTACTTGGCACGTGACCTTGGACCACAACAAGTCCGCGTGAATGCAATTTCAGCCGGAGCAGTCAAAACGTTGGCGGTAACGGGTATTCATGAGCATCAGCAATTATTAAAATTATCTCGCAGTATGACAGTTGATGGAGAACCGGTAAAAACGCGTGAGATCGGCAACGTGGCTGCCTTTTTATTAAGCGATCTCTCGACTGGAATGACCGGGGACGTGGTACACGTGGATAAAGGGGTCCACTTAAGTTAATGCCAATCACTCAAGTTGTCTTTAAACGGCAGTGGCTTCAGATGCCGGTCGATGTTTCTAAAAAAATGCGACGGGTCACTCAGCGAACCGTGAGTCGCCAATTAATTCAGCAAGTGTTATCGGTACCATTAGCTTATCATCGATTGGGACAGCCCTATTTTCCAAGTCATCCTCGATTAGGTGTTAGTGTTAGTCACACGCACCAGTTAGTGATGGTGGCGGTCGGTCCGGGACCTCTGGGGATTGATGTTGAACAGGTCCGTCCATATGATGTGACTGCCATTCGGCGAGCCTTTACATCGGCGGAATGGCAGCTATTACAGGCTTTATCGGTGCAAGATCGTTATCGGTTAGGGTGGCAACTTTGGACGGCTAAAGAAGCGGTATTAAAGTTAGTGGGCTGTGGCTTGACCCATGCGCCCCGCCGTGTCGAGGTTCTTGATTTACAACGTGGACTAGCGTGCTATCAAACACAGTTATACCAGTTGACGCCGTTAGAATTGCCTGCGACCCACGAGGGATTTTTGGCTCGTCCCTTGTCGGTTGGCTGATTGGAGTGCGTGGTTGGTATTAACTTTAGTGCGCTCTTTTTTAAGTTTAGTGAACAATGGCCACTGGATTTTATTATCAGCCGACTGGTTGACCTGCTATTGCAAGCCTTCTACGTGCTGACTAAAAGCAGTTCTGAGCAAGCTATAATTGTGGGCTCAGAACTGCTTTTTAATTTATCCTTCAATTAATTTATCTATAATAATGGCAATACAAAATTCATCCATAACCATGAAATCGGCATGATAACGACCATCATCGGAATCATATCGGCGGTCGGAAACATCTTGACGGCAATAATGCGAAAGCCGCTGGCAACCATTAAAATACCACCGACCGCTTTGAAATCTAGAATCATGTCAGGAGTGGTCAAGGGAAAGACTAGGTGAGCGACTAAGAATAAAGCTGTCAGGATGATTAGTTGGGGAACAGCAATTAAGGAAACAACTAACCCTAAGTTAGCACCGAAAATTACCGCAGCAAAGAAGTCCAGAATCGATTTGGAAATCAAAATTGTGGCGTCGCCGTTCATCCCTTCAGTTAAAGTCCCGTAAATACCAGTTCCACTGGCACAAAATAATACGATTACCGTGACCATTGTCTGTTCAAAAGCCTGTTTCTCAAAAGTTGCTGGTGCTTTGACAAACCGTGAAATGAAACGTTGCATCGCGGCAGCGCCGTGATTGATTGCAGTTCCCAAATGGCAAAGCAATCCAATACCTGTTCCGATAATAACGGCAAAGATGACCGCCGCTAGATTTTTTAGTGGTGCAATCGCGTAAATCCCATACACATGGAACAGATCCCAAAGGACATATTCAGCCCATCTTTTAAACGTTGTGACATTCGTTTGCCGGTCAATGCGCCCACAATACCCCCGAAAAAGATCGCACACACGTTAGTAATAATTCCAATTGGCACGCAAGCCCTCCTCAATATTTAATTGATAAAAACAACAGCTATTAGTTTAGAGCTTGTTTCGGATAAGAACAATTCTGAATATGTGGTAAACTATTCTAAATAGGAATAGTTAGAAGAGGGTTAATTATGGAAACACGGAAATTGGCAGTGTTTGTTGACCTTGCCACGACCCAGAACTATAGTCGCAGTGCTGAACGCATGTTTTTGTCACAGTCGACCATTTCAAAGTACATTATGGCTTTAGAGCGCGATTGGCAGGTCCAATTATTTGAACGTGCGCATCGGCAAGTCACGTTAACACGGGTTGGGCAACAATTATTGCCACGGGCCCAAGCAATTCTGCGCGAAGAGCGTCAGCTACAACAAGTTCTGGCCGCTAATACCGCTCATAATGCGCAGTCGCTGGTTGTTCAGGGACTACCATCTTTAGCACAATACCAAGCTTTTCATATTATCACGGCATTTATGAAGCGGTATCCGGAAGTGAAATTACAATTTAGTGAGGCGAGTGTCGATCGGTTAGCGCATGCACTGGATCATACGAATGTCGACATTGTATTTACACGGATTTTCGGGGATCAACCCAATAATTATGACGTTTTATTGAATGAGACCGATCAGTTTGTGGTCCTTGTTCCGAAAGACGATCCGTTGGCGCAACAAGCTGAGATTAGTCTGCCGATGCTGGCACATGAATCAATTTTATTATTGAAAGATACCATCGGTGAAGATAACCCGTTGTTTTCGGTATTTCAAAAAATGCATACGCCACAGATGGTTTATGATGGTCAACGAATTGATCTCATTTTAGAAATGCTGAATCAGGGTGATGGTGTCTCGGTTGTCATGGCGCGGTCATTTGATCTCACTGGTTTTGACAACATTAAAGCAGTTCCACTGACGCCTACTATTCGCAGTCAGATGGCTTTCATGAAGCGTCCAGATAATCACGCTGCCGTGGTTGCTAAATTTTGGGCGTTTGCGACGAAGTATAGCCAATCACTTTCAGATTAATTGTGGCGGTTGATCACATTCTAACGATGTGTCTTGAATCGGAATCAAAGCCGACGATGACATAAGGATAAAAGCAGTCGGTTTCGGTGGTCGTAGCAGGAAGGACGTGTCCGAACAACAATCGAGCTGGCTAGTCTGTTTTAATCACATTGTAGGTCGTTTGCAGTGATATAAATAAAAATAATTAAAGATGACGGGGTGCAGACATGGAACCAATTCATATTTCACAGACTTTATCAATTAGCAATCACCGTGTGTTTTCAGCTGACTTGAATGAGCACGACACGGTTTTCGGCGGAAAAATCTTGGCGACTATCGATGATAATTCATCGATTGCCGCATCGCGAGTGGCTCGAATTGAGACGGTGACCGTGTCAGTCGATCAGGTCAATTTTTTATTGCCGTTTCGGTTACAAGACTCAATGTGTGCGGAATCTTACGTTTCGGGCGTTGGTCACCGCTCAATCGAGGTATTTACTAAAATTATTGGTGAACACTTGAAGACCGGCGAACGGTTTTTGGGATTGACCTGCTTTTCAACGTTCGTGGTGACGGACCGTAATATTGAATTACCACTGTTAGTCGCTGATAAACCAGAATACACGTTTGTTGCTCAGGGCTATCAAGAGCGGCAGGCCGCCCGGTTAGCCAAACTAAAGCGCCAGCAAGACTTTAATGCGCACATTAGCGTTGAATTGCCGTGGTGAATCGATTTAAATTGACAATTTTGGTGAGACTTGTTAAATTGTAGGTAGATTGTAAAATTAATCCGAACGCTGTTCGGACAAAAAAGATCAGCTTCCTTTAAAATGGTGTTTACCACAAACCCATCTTTTAGGAGCTGATCTTTTGTCTAGTATAACCTATTCCGAACGAATTAAAATCGAAACCTTTTGTGAACTAGGGCTGTCCAATATCCAAATGGGCGTTCGGCTGAACCGATCACCGTCAACAATTTCTTATGAATTATCTCGATGTCAACCTTATCAGGCTGAATTAGCACAAACAGATGCCGAATACAAGCGATCACGATGTGGTCGGAAAACTAAGCTGAGCGATGAGTTAAAGCAAAAAATTCTCAACCATTTACGTCTAAGCTGGTCACCAGGAATGATTGCTCACGAATTTAAACTAGCTACTAAATCTATTTATAATTGGCTAAATCAGGGGAGAATTGGTTTCTCCTTGAATGATCTACCTGAACATGGCGTACGCCAACGGCGTAACGTTGACCAACGATCCAAATATAATCAATCTTTGGGGCGATCAATTGAACAGCGTCCCATGATGATTAATCAACGTAATCGCATCGGCGATTTTGAACTAGATACAGTCGTTGGTCCTCGTGGGCATAGTAAGGCAGTTTTATTAACTTTAATCGATCGCAAATCACGGTTCCTTTGGGCATACCGGTTAAAAGATCGGACGACAGCGACTGTTAATGAAGCACTAACTAAGTTCCTAACCACTTTTAATGGTCCGGTGCACAGCTTTACTGTGGACCGTGGCACTGAGTTTAGTGGGCTAGTATCACTTGAATCACAATATGGTATTAAGACCTATTACTGCCATGCTTATACGCCAGCTGAACGTGGTAGTAATGAACGCTTTAATCGGAATTTACGTTATTTTTATCCTAAAGGGACTCGTTTTGAGCACATTAGTGCTCAAGATTTAACGACGACGTTACTCTAAATTAACCAGCGACCGCTTAAAATACTCGACTGGCAAACACCGTATCGGGTTATGCTGACAAATTTGTCCAAAAATTCGGATTAAATTTGCAATCTACCATAAACATTAAACTGAGAAACCAGGAAGCGATCCAGTGAATCTTCCGTTGGAAATTGTTCTTTGTGGTGGGTGGTGCGCTTGAGATGCTTATTAAAGTTCTCAATCAGGTTAGTGGAGTATAGTGATTGCCGGATAGCTGGTGGAAAGTCCATGAAAGTGAGTAAATTCGGCATTTTAAGCAGATCTTTGATTAATTTGGGATAGGTCTGATGCCAGTTGTTGGCGAACTCATTCAGTTTCAGTTCGGCTGCTTCACGGTTGGCGGCCCGATGAACTTGTTTAAAGTCACTGATCACGGCCTTGCGGTCTTTTACGCGAACTTTGTTCATCAGATTCCGCCCAACATGAACCAGGCAACGTTGTCGTTTGGCTTTAGGAAAATGCCGATTCAAGCCTTCATCCAAACCAACTAACCCCCACAAACAACAGCACATCTTTAACGCCCTGCTTGATCAAGGTTCCCAGCAGTTCAGTCCAGATTCCAGTCGATTCCGTTGGCGCCACTTGGTAGTTCAGCACTTCTTTCGTACCATCTGGACGAATGCCAATCGCAATATGAACGGCTTCTTTTTGAACGGTATCCCGCTTTAACGGCAAGTAAGTGGCATCTAAGAAGATGGCCGCATATTGTGATTGCTGGAAAGCTTGAACCTGTTCATTGACGGCTTTAGTCATGTTGGAAACCGTGGCTTTGGAGTAGTGAGCACCGTACATTTTCTCAATGAGTTCGGCAATTTCAGCAGTGGTAATTCCCTTGGTATACAACTGAATGACCGTTGTTTCTAAATTATCACTGTGCCGACCGTAGGCTGGCAAGGTATGATTTTCAAACCGGCCATTGCGATCTCGAGGAATGGTTAAGTTAAGTTGGCCGTACTTCGTATCAAACGAGCGCTCATAACTGCCGTTGCGGTTATTACCAGTGTTAATCCCAGCGTATGAGTAGCGTTCGTAACCCAAAAACTCTGCCAATTCGGTTTGAAGCAGCTGGTTAATCGCAATTTCGAGGTGGTGACGAAAAACTTCGTCCAAATCTTGCTTTTGGGCTAGTGCAGCGATAATTTCTGTGGTAAGTTCATTCATGGGGAATGCCTCCTGTGATGTTTTCTGTGGTTACTAAATATCATAAGGGAAGGCATTCCCTATTTCTATACAATTCAGAAATCTTTTATGCATTTACACAAGATATTTTACGCTCTCGTTTGTACTTTTCACACACTTAAACACACCAAGTTATTGTTCCCATGACAATAGCTTGGCGTGTTTTATTGTTTAAAAATGGCAAATAGAAAGTTTAATTTGATCAGTCTTGAAAACTTGAGCTGCTTTGATTTTTCCAGTACTAAGGTGTCCTCTGTAGGCGCAATTTTGTTAGTTGCTCTTTCCCATTTGTTTATGTGGATGGTTTGAATTTACAGGTCTACGCGACTCACACCGTAGAAAGTTATAATCAGAAGCCAACTTCAAAAATCTATCATGGAATAATAGTAGTATTGACAGCCTCATAATATAGTGTAGAATACTATTTATAAGGTTATCAAGACTATATGGAGGGAAAATGAAAAAAATTGGACTATTAGTCGATTCCGCATCAGATATTCCCGCGGAAATAAAAAATCAAGTAAATGTTGAAGTTGTTCCCTTAGTTGTGACAGCAAACAACCACGAGTATCTGGATCGTGTGACTATTCAACCTCAGGAAGTGTATCAACTAATTGAAGATGGTTATATTCCTAAAACAGCTAGTCCAACTCTTGGACTGGTATCACAATATATCAAAAAATTGCAGCAACGAGGTTATAAAAAAATCATTGCTATTACAATCTCCAGCGGCTTATCAGTTACAAATAAGGTTTTTAAAATAGCTTCTGAAAATGTCAATAACGCAATCATAACAGTTATTGATTCAAAAAGTATTGGTATTGGTAGTGGATTGATTGCAGCATACGCAGAAGACTTAATTAATGCTAATTATGATTACCAAGAAATCACTAAGCGAGTTCAACAGTCCGTGCTAAAAAGTAAAGTCTATTTTTATATTGCAACATTAAAATATCTTAGAATTGGCGGTAGGATTGGCAAAGTGGCTGGGATGGTGGGATCAGTTTTAAATATTAAACCAGTCATATCGTGCGACTCAGATGGCATATATTACCCAGTAGCAAAAGCTCGTTCTGAAAAGAAAGCAATTTCAAGGTTATTAAAGCTGGCTATCGAAGATGCTTCAACAAACGAAAGTTTTAGGCTTGCAGTCGTTCAGGGCAATGACAAAGCGATTTCAAGTCATGTACTAACCGAACTTAGAAATAGCTTTCCAAAACATACCATTTATACTGGTGATGTTTCCCCAGCATTATGTGTACACACAGGCCCAGGGCTAATTGGAATTGCAGTTCAGATTGATTAATATTTCTGTGCAAGGAGGATGACTAAGTTGCCTTTCGCTAAAAATAATTTCCCGAGATTACCGTTATGGAGCGAATTACCAAGCTTCAATTTACATTTGGATCAATTATTAGACATCACCAATTCTTTTGTTGAACCCATGATTGAGGAAAAAATTACCAAGACAATGATGCATAATTATTTTAAAGCAGGGATTATTGAGGCTCCAATCAAGAAGAGATATGCACGAAAACATTTGGCAGGAGCAATTGTGGTCGGTGTATTTAAAAATGTATTCTCACTATCAGAAATAGAGCAAGGATTGCGACTAATTCTTGCGGATACTTCACCTGCAGAAGGCTATGATAACTTTGTAAAAATATTTAATAACCAGAGTTCTCAAGAAACAATAAAAATGCCCCCTGTAGCCAATATTAGTTTAGAACCCACATCTACTATGCTTATACAGTATAGTGCGACTCAATCGGTTTTGTTTTGGTTTTTAGCAAGACGTCTTATTCAGAAAAATCAGGATCTATAGGAAAATTATTACGTATTTTTGTATATGATATTTTAGTTATATAATTTATTTTTTTAATGGAGGGATATTTGTGCTAGACAAAGTGGTTTACAAGGAATTATTCAGTAAAGCATTCGACATAACGATTGAAGTAACTTATTGGAATGGGAAAAAAGAAAAATATGGCGCTGGAGTTCCTGAAATTAAGGTACAATTTAAACACGAAATTCCAATTAAATCGCTAACCAGTCAGCCTACCTTGGTTCTAGGTGAGGCTTATATGAATGGTGACATAGAGATTGATGGAAGTATACAAACATTAATCGCATCGGCTTACCGGAAAAAAGACAGTTTTTTAACTCATAATTCATTCTTAAAACACTTACCCAAAATATCGCATTCTGAAAAAAATAGTGAAAAAGATATTCAAAAACATTATGACATAGGTAACGATTTTTATAAGCTATGGTTAGATGACACAATGACCTATTCTTGTGCTTATTTTGAGAAAGAATCCGACACTTTGAAACAAGCACAATTGAACAAGGTCCGGTATATCTTACGTAAGCTAGCCACTAATCCTGGTCGTAAACTATTGGATATTGGTAGTGGATGGGGAACTTTATTATTCATGGCTGCTGAAGAGTTTGGACTAGATGCAACAGGTATTACCTTGAGCCAAGAACAATATAACTATACACAATCACAAATAAAGGAACGACACTTAGAAAATCAGGTCCACGTAATATTGGAAGACTATCGTGAAGTATCTGGTCAATACGATTACGTAACATCTGTGGGCATGTTTGAACATGTTGGTAAAGAAAACTTAGGACTATATTTTAAAAAGGTTCAAGAATTTTTGGCCCCAGGAGGACAAGCATTGATTCACGGCATTACTGGACAACATGAAGGTGCTGGTGTGGATCCATTTATTAATCAATACATCTTTCCAGGAGGATACATTCCCAATGTTGCTGAAAATATTAAGCACATTATGGATGCCCAATTGCAATTTTCAGATATTGAACCCTTACGACGCCATTACCAAAAAACATTGGAAATCTGGTACCAAAACTATCAGAAGGTTCGGAATCAAGTCATCGAAAAATATGGTGAACGTTTTGATCGAATGTGGAGTCTATACTTACAAGCTTGTGCCGCTTCCTTCGAATCAGGCAATATAGATGTTATTCAGTACTTATTAGTGAATGCACCTAGTGGTACAGGATTGCCGATGAAACGCAATTACATTTATAATTAACTATTACTAGGAAAATTATTCAAATAATGTTCAAAAAAGGGCACCTGTTTAAAAAATGAGTTGTAGTAAACTCCATTTTTTAAATCAGGTGCCCTTCCCTAGTATTAACTTATTTAGAGTAGGAAAAACACTTTCGATAGTAGCTACAGTTTAAAGCGGCAATATCAAAATCATTGTGGTAGTGCTCATAACGTCCCGTATTATCAACACATAATCCATAAATTAAGCTATCCAATATGATCTCCTTTATACTTAAAACCAGTTTTGATTACTTCACCGCTTGTAAAGGTTTGAAATGTTCCATCTATCCTTTTAATGGTTATACCACCATTATCTTCAATCTTCTGAGCAACTCCCTGAATAACTTCTGACCCAGTATTTAAAGAAACCACTTTTCCTAAAACAATCGATTTTTTCCGGTACTCCGCCAATAGTTGGGGGTTCGTATAGTCTAAAAATCCGTTTATAATTGCTTGGATTATTTCGGCAATTAATTGATTGCGGTTAACTGAATTGTCATTATCGATAGCTTGGGCTTTGATTGCCAACTCTTTTGGAAACTTGACAGTTGTTAAATTTATTCCCACACCAACAATGAAAGCTGAGGCCGCCCCCAGTTCAAGATCAAAAATGGACTCCGTAATAATTCCGCCCACCTTATGATAATTTAGATAGATGTCATTTACCCATTTAAACTGAAATTCTTTATTTGGATAAAACTTTTCAAGCACATGGGTGATGCTCACGGCAATCCCAGTTGTTAGTAGTCCGGGTTGAATAACAGTTTGTTGTTGGTTAGGCAGAATAATACTGAGATAAAGGCCTGTAGTCGGTGGTGAATAAAAAGAGCGACCTCGTCTTCCATAACCGTTAGTCTGCTTATCGGCAACAAAAACGGTTGGCCTGGTAATACAGTGCTTACTAGAAAATTGCTTTGCTAAATCTTGGGTTGATGTAACTTCTTTAAAGACATGCAGATTATCTGTTAATTGCTTATGGCTGTAAATATTAATTAAGTCGGCTTCTAAATACGGTGCTGTATGAAGCATGTACCCACGTTTCTTACGACTAACAATTGGATAATCTCGTTTGTTTTTTAAATTATTAATAGCCTTCCAGATGGTTTCACGACTGACTTGAAACTTTTTAGCTAGATAGTCACCAGATACCCACGTATCTAAATTAGTCAAAAGTTCTAACACCACTTTTTCTTGGGTTGATTTATTTTTCATCAAACCACCTCCTAATTAAATAGCGATAAACAATAACTAAAATAAGCTTAAATGCATTGCTTTTCTAATACGGCGAACAATAATAACTGCTAAAGCACTTTTAATAAGATCTCCTGGTATAAATGCTAAGTTTGAAATAAGAGCGGCAATCAGCGTAATGTGAGACTGGTAAGAGAGCCATATAGCACCCACCAAATCAATAAAAATCACTCCGGCTAATAATAAAATGAGCAGTTCAAATATCCAAGACTTATTGTAAATCTGAAAACGATTAATTAATAGACCAATTAGTAATGGCGTAAATAACCAAGCTATAAGATAGCCGCCAGTTGGTCCAATAAAGACAGCCATACCACCATTACCACCAGAAAGTATGGGCATACCGATGAAGGCTAATAATAAAAATAGACATACTGAGATGGTCCCATACCTAGGTCCCAACAACTCACCACTCATCATCACTCCCATGTTTTGTAAAACGATAGGTACTGGAATAAATCCCAACGGAATACCAGGGAAGAGGCCTAATATAATTAAGATTGCTACCATCATTGCAGATAACGTTAATAATCTTGTGGTGTTACTACGTTTCAATATGATCACTCCAAGTATGGATTTTTCAAAAACAGTGTTATTATAGCTATTAGTAACCCATTAGTAAAATAAAGGGTTACTAAAATTCGAATAATGGAAGGGAGACTGCTAATTTTGATTAGTTTGAAAACAGGCGATCTGTTACTTGTTAAAAAAGCACAAAATAAACTGTCAGAGATGATCATTAGAGGCACAAAACAAACGTTTTTAGATCGGCCACTAGCTTATTACCATATCGGGATAGTAGAAAAAGAAGGCACTGACTTTTTTGTTCTCCATGCAACCAAAGACCATGGTTGCATTCGTCAACCGTTAGATCAATTTATTTCCGAAGAAGGATTGATTGACGTTTATCGGAAGAGTAGCCCTTTAATAAATCCCCTCAAAATACTAAAACGAGCCAAGTCCATGTTAGAAGCACCATACAATCCGAGCTTCAGATTAGATCAGCCAGGATATTACTGTTCGGACTACGTGGTTAATGCATTTAAAGATGAAAATATATTTCATCTATCCCCAATGGTATTTGGCCCTAACGGCTCTGTTTTGCCTGAATGGCAACAGTATTATGAAAATTTAGACTTGCCGGTACCTAATGGTCAGTTAGGGAGTAGTCCGAACTCACTAATTAGCCAAGGCCATCTCAAATTTATAGGAGCTATCAACAGCTGACTTTTAATACAGACAATTATTTGGCCATTTAGGTGAACGATTACGTGAGTTTAAAACACGATCTTGCTGGATATCCCATATCCCTGATATTAAAAAGACTACAATCTAGATAGCTGGTTAATACGGCTATCTGGATGTAAATAGTTTGCCTTATAATCTTGGAAAAACTATGTTTTATTTTTATCTCAGTGCTCAATAATCGAGTCTACAAGGTAAATAGGAGAGCGTAAAATATCAACGACATCATAACCGGTTCCCATGATTCCGATATACTTCAATCGTGATGTTTTGCTGCTCCATTTCTTGGGTAGGGTAAAGTCCTCGCCTTGCTTGGGTTTCACAATGTAAAACTTTTGTTTATTTATGACAGTTACTTGTGGTGTTTCTAAGAACACCTCGGCAACTTTTTGCGCTTGCTGTTGGTGATTGATTTGTTGCTTAATGGCTGCATTGCCGGTTAATTGTGTGGGAACATCAGCGATTAACTTGGCCACAAAGTTCTTAATTTGGCTCAAAAAGTTATCCGGGGTGCGTTCTTCGGTACTGATTTGCTGTAACGCTTGCTCCCATTTAGCCGTCATTTCTGGACTAGTTAGCAAGGGTTCGAGTTCGACCGCTTTACATAATGTTATCCCGGCTTCACTGACGTGCAGCTTATTTTTTTCAGTGACGAGATAGCCGCGTTTTTTTAATATTTCCAGTACATTTGCCCGGGTCGCACTTGTTCCAATGCCTTGCACGTCTTTGAGAATCGCCTGGGCTGCTTCATCATCAAGCGTTTTACCGGCCGTCTTCATGGCCGTAATCAGGGTACCTTCGGTAAATGGTACCGGCGGGGTCGTTTCTTTTTGCGGCGTTTGCAGATTTGCTTGGACTTGATCGCCTTGGTGAACGAGCGGTAAAGTTGCTGCTTCTTGCTGTTCGGCTTTGTGATCATCAAATAAAGCTTGCCAACCTTGCTTAGTTGGGACCTTACCGGTTGCTTTAAAATTGGCGTCACCAACTTGGGTAATAATGGTGGTTTCCTCGTACTCGTACGGATCAGCAAACATGGCTAATGTGGTTCTTAAAACCAAGTCATAGACTTGTTGCTGTAATTTAGGCAAGCTGGCTAGTTTCTCTTTCGTTGGCACGACTTTAGTCATAATAATGGCATAGTGTTCTTCAACTTTTTTCCCATCAACATAGCGTTTGTTCGGAGTGGTATTGGTTAAAGCGACTGGCTTAGAGACCAAACCCAGATACTTCGTCAGATTAGCCACTAAATAATCAAATTCTTCATCAGTGATATAAGCACAATCGGTGCGGGGATAACTGAGCAGTTTGTCTTCGTATAAGCTTTGAATAGCCGCTAAGGTTTGGCTGGCGCTGGCGTGATAACGTTTATTCATGGCACTTTGGAGACTGGATAGCGAGAATAGTTGGGGACTAGCACGCTTCTTGCCTTGCTTTTGGAAGTTCTTGATTAAACCGGCCTGTGAGCTTTTCTGAACGTGTTTAGCTTGCATGAATGTTATTAGCCCTGCTTCGTCTTTAAATCGCTGATAGGGGTCTAATTTTGCGACGAATTTTTGCTGATTAGCAAGAATTTCAGCATTTAGTTCAAAATAGGGTTTCGGCTTAAAGGTTTTGTTTACCTGGTCTCTTTGATAGACCATACACAAGGCTGGCAGCTATACGTAACTAATCGAGCACGCTCTACGTACCAAATTTTTCTCAATATAAAATACATTATGGGCTACCATTCATACCAATTAACCAGTCGCTAATTTTGTGATTACAAGTGCATGCCCCCATCTTCATGCCGGTTCCGGGTTTGATGTTGCCGCTGCTTTTTCGTCATTTCCCACTCAGTCTCCTTTAAACCTTGCGCCTGTTTTTGCCGTTGGTAATCTTCATCACGAGCATATAGAACAGTCATGATCGCGTCACTAAAGGCCGTCTTTAAGTAATAGTCTGGACTAACTGGCTTGTAGTTCAGTGGTTGATAATGTCCGATATTTGCTTTTCTATACTGGTCGTCCTTGGCTTGTTGCTCTTTTAACTGCATTTGGATTTTCTCGATCTGACTGTTCTTAATCGTCGGATCAGCTTTGCATTCGCCAAAAAAGAGTTGTTTAGTACCATCATGCTTTAAAACCCGTTGTAAGTGATGATTTTCTAACTGATCTAAGCTCAGCTGTCCCGATAAATAAGCTAGTCCTTGTTGATGTTCTGGGAGGCTGAAAACCTGTGGTGGGTTTGCTTGCCACTGTTCAATCGTTTCGGCCTGACATGGCTTTAAAACAGGATCATAGTACATCACGGCTGTATAGGCTTGTTCCTGTTTAATCAATGGCAATCCATCTAAATCGCCTTTGGGAAAGGCCCTTTTCAATACTTCATGGTATTGCGTTTTAATGACTTGCTTAACGGCCATGATTGCCCGTAGATCTTTGACTGCGCGAGTAATCTTTTGCTGTTCGGTTGGCGAATATTTCTCTAGTAACCCTTGATCGACGTGTTCTAGACTTTCTAAGTTATCGTCATGAATCATCAGCGTATATTTCAGTTCGATTTTGACTTCCTTTTCTTGTTGCATTAATAACTTCCAGCCAACGTATGGCCGTTTGGTAAAGGTCAATAATTGTTGGGTCAACAAATCATCACGAATGTTCATTAAACGTTCGTTTAATTCACTACCCTTGAAAACTGTTTGTTCGCTATCGGTTTCCTTAATTAATTCTCGTCTTTCAGCTTGCGTGGTCTGTTCAAAATTAAGCTCTGGATAAAGTTTTTTAGTCGTGCGATCAACCACTTTATTTAAGAGTTCATCTGCTTTTTTGAGTGAGCTTTCTTGTTGGTTAATTGTCAATAATTGTTTAGTCACATCTTCACCAACCGCATGTTTAATTAAGGTGCTGTTTTTCCAATTAAATAGCATGCGCCGCTTATCATCTAAGTTCTCCAAACTGATATAAGTTTTCAGTTCATGGCTTAACTCTTTAACTACCCGTTTTTCATTAAACGAGAAGTGTTTACTTAGGCTATCTAAATGACCTCTATTGATTACTTTTTCTTGGTTATTTTTATAACTGGCTTTGGCCTTGCGATAGTCCTTAACTTGTTGGTTAAATTCTTTTCTTTCATGCCGCTTACTATTGATTCCCTCATGTTGCATTGGGGTATCAGATATTCCCTCCTCGATAAATGATTTTTCGCTGATCCGATCGGGAATATTTTTTTGCTCTAAAACTTGATTTACACTAACCGCCCAATTGTGCCGCCATTGATTGATTTTTTCTTTTTTATCCCAATCAACTAACCACACCTTTCTTGATCTTGGGAAACGACTATTTCCTGTATAAGTCTTGTTCCCATTTTCGTCTAATATGTTTTCTCGTTTACTTTTCAATCCCCACGTTCCGTCTGGGTTAAATGGACGGTTAGTTAACATCACATGAGCGTGCGGATTATCTGGGTGATCTCTATGAATTGCCACATCAGCAACCATACCTTCATCAACAAAATTTTCTTGTACATATTTTGTCAATAATTCTTTCTGTTCATCTTCACTTAATTCAACTGGTAGAGCCACGTTAAACTCTTTAGCGTACCGTGAGTTTGATTTACGGTCTTTTCTTTCAACTTCGTTCCATAATTTCTTTCTATCACTCGCCCATTCTGGCGCATTCTTTGGTGTTAAAATAAAGCTTTCTGGCATAACCGACCGAGCATAAAAATAACTTCGGCCTTCTTTTTGATCGAATAATTTTTCGCCACTTCGATAACTTGCTCCAGCAATTGCACTTCTTCCTTTTCCAGCACTAATATTACTAAAACTCATATGAAAAATTGCCATGTCGGTCACCACCTTTCTTTGGGTTTATGGGTTTGATTTTGTTGTCGCCAACGGCGACTTCTAATACAAGTGTTTAGCACAATAACACAACCAACTTTAGTTGTTGTGTGTAAGTGCGCATTGACCTCGTTTCACTCGGTCTGCTGATTCTCCTGAATTTACTTTTAGTGTATGCCTTCCGCTTCGCTATTTCAACTTTTATCCTTTGACTTAACGTTTCCTATATGATATAGTTTCGGTGATTATTTCTAATATGATTGGAGGGATCGTTATGTCTCAAAAGCAAGCGCGTTTAAAACAAAAAATTGAGCAAGAAGATTTTAAATTACGGCAATCTAAATACTACGAAAATCGGCAAGCCCGCAAAGCCCGTTCTCGCCGATTAATTCAAAAAGGGGCTTTGCTCGAAAAATACTTTCAAGCTGATAACCTATCGGTCGAAGAAACCGAAGAACTTTTAAAAACATTTGCTGATTATGTTAACGCCCATAAACCGGATAAATTAAAAAACGATCAACCTAATAACTAGGCCGATCGTTTTTATTTTCTGGATCATTTTTAGGCTTTACTTCTGGGTTTTGATCTGCAAAATTTTGTAACTGCTTTTGCACCTTTTCTGGATAAGTAATATTTTGGTTTATCCAAGGAAAATGCCTCAAATCGTTCTTAAAAACTTGTCCCTTCTCTCTTGCATAAACAGAGGTAAACTTTTCGCTATTATCATAGATCATGACCTTATCAGATTTAAAGGCCACTAATGGCAAATTATGTTTGGATTGCTGATAACGTTTCTTGATCGTTGCTACTGGAACACCGTGGCCACCTTTTTGTACCCGTTCGTTGACCCTTTGGATAGCTAAATTTTCATCTCGCAAAGCAACATATAATAAAGTACGCGTGGTGCTAGTTCGTCACAAAATTAAAAAATCCTAAATTATAGACTAAAATTGCCAGTTCAATTTTTAGTTGAAAGCCAAAGGCACTCCGCGTTAAGTTAGTTTCAATTTCAAAATCACTAACTAAGGTAGAAAAACGCGATTCAATTGTGCGACGTAACGCCTTGAGCGCGCGCTTATTATGTTCCTTGGCCCCCCTTCATATTTGAACGGTATGGTGTCCATAACGTGTAGCCTAATTGCTTAAATTCAGCGCCAAGTCGCTTGCCTACATAACCGACATCGGCCAAAACAATTGGACAAGGACAAACTATAGGCAAAGATTGGTGAGAATAGTGGGAAAACAAATAACCACAGACCAAGGTTCACAGGATTCAGAATTTTCAAATTAATCATTTCGCCAATAAATGTCGCATAATAAACAGTCGCGAAAAGCCTAAAGTAACGTTTTGGCGCGTAAGCTAAAATGGATGAAATTTGCCATCCTGGAAAAATCATGATCCAGAAGTTATTGTCAAAAAATGTAAAGATCATTCCGATCAGCGTCTCAGTTATCATACCGGCTATTTGGTATTTTGGGGAGGCAGAAGTGATCACGAAAGCAATCAGAAAAAGAAAGGTCATTCCAACCCAGAACCAATCGCTTGACGTTTTGGGAGGAAATTTGTCTGAAATGTCCTCTATCAAAAAGATTAGCCAAATATACGAGTACCAATAGGTTTTTAAATTAGACCGCAGTCCCTTGATCATTTTTTAGTTCTCCACTCTTTTGAACCAATTTGATCAGTACAAAAATCAGTACTAATATGATAACGGTCCAAATGACTATTCCCATAATATCATGAATTGGTAGGGATTGGTTATTGATCGCAAGATTGATCATTTTGCTGGTGAGGTAAGTCGGTGTGGCTTTACCGATGGTCTGAACCCAATTCGGCATCATCTGAAGTGGCCACCACAAGCCGCTAATGATGGCCAACGG
Organism: Lactiplantibacillus brownii; assembly: GCF_031085375.1. Classification (NCBI taxonomy): domain Bacteria; kingdom Bacillati; phylum Bacillota; class Bacilli; order Lactobacillales; family Lactobacillaceae; genus Lactiplantibacillus; species Lactiplantibacillus brownii. Next base: position 4,631 of record NZ_JAVCWF010000003.1, on the reverse strand, counting down.
AAAGACGGTTAAGTTTGCAATAATGCTTGTCAGTTGAGGCGTTTTGGCAAATGAGGAAAGAACGCCAACCCCCATGATTGGCAGCGTACCAAAAACAGCAATGACGATGACACTAACAGATTCACCTAACGAGAGAGTGATATTCCACGTTGATTTTGCGACAAGCTGCATTAAAATAATGGACAGCACATTGACAAGTGACATGATAATACCAATTGAAATATAGTAGTATTTGGTTCCTTTAGGTGTGAGTGATAATGCCGAGAGCAGTTTGTGCTGACGGTCGTTCTGCATAATTTGTCCCAGCCCAAACATGGCGTTAATCAAGACACTGTACACGATCATACTGCCAAGGTATTGCTTGGCAAAGACCAATTCCTGAGCAGTGGTTCCCGAAATCAAAACCTTTGTGAATATGATATAGAAGCCAATTGGCATTAAGATGGTGAAAAATAAATAGCTGAAGTTTCGTAAAAAAACGCGTTTTGCATTAAAGCTGATTTGATATCCCAATGTTTTCATCTTAATGATCCCCCTTATTTGTCATTTCCAAAAAGATTGACTCCAATGATTCACGCGTAATCGTGATGTCATGCAGCTGATCGATAAAAGGCAATAGTGCCTTTAACGTTAAATCGGTATCGTTACTGATTAAGGTCATATTGGCGTCGGTTTGAGTGGCGGATTCAACAGCTGGTAAATGTGTGAACAATGATCGTTCCAGCTGTGTGTTGAAATTGAATTGACCATTATCATGGTGGCTTTGAAGTGTCTGCCAAGTACCAACGTAACGGAATTGCCCGTCTTGTAAAATGGCGATTCTGTCAGCCACTTTTTGAATTTCCTCAAGATAGTGGCTGGTAATGACAATAGTGACGTTTTGCTGACGCAACTTTTCAATATAGCGCCAAAAATTTTGCCGAGTTTCTGCATCCATACCCACGGTTGGTTCATCTAAAAATAAGAGTTGCGGATTTGACACAATGGCACTGGCAAAGCTGACTTTTCGACGTTGTCCACCGGATAGTTTATTCATGAGTTGATTTTGAATATCTGAAAGACCAAGTTCCTTTATGACTGTTTCGGGATTCTTGGGATGGGTTGCTTGTGCCGCAAATAACTTAATGAACTCGTTTACTTTGACATTGTTAATTTGTAAATCATCTTGAAACATCGTGGCCACTTTTTCTTTAACGATGGTGCTTCCCGGTTGGCTGTCCAAAACGGTAATGGCATGATTGTGGGAGCTTAAGATGCCCTGGATGAGATTGAGCAGGGTGGTCTTTCCGGCACCGTTTGGACCGACCAACCCAAAGATTTCGCCTGATTGAATTTGCAAATTCAGATGATCAAGTACCCGCTTATTAGGGTATGCAAAGGATAAGTTTTTTAATTGAATAGCAGCTGTCATGTTGCCCGCCTCTTTCTTTTATCTATTTTTATACGCGTGGTGCTAGTTTGTAATAATACAAAAAAATTAACAAAAAAGTCCAACACAGTTAGACTCATAAGTGACTAAACTTAAAAGGAGTCCTAACGATGTTGAACCATCCTAAGTTTAAACAAATTCGTCACGAATTACAAGGTAACTATCATTATTTTTATCAGCTGTGCCAGTCGCTTTACCAGCGCTATTGCCCACGTTGTGTGACGCAACGGCGTAATGTGGCGCACGTTAAAATCGATGACTGTCGATTGTTGGCGCTACTGTGTTTACAAACAACGCTTGGTATTCAATCACAACGCCGTTTTTGGCGCTTGATGACCGCCTTTATGCCGCAAAAAATCACCATTAGTCGGTCACGGTTCAACCGTCGCGCACTACAATTATTACCCGTGGTCAATGCGATCCGTACTGGTTTGACGCGTGAAGCAGCCCAACCTGGACAGATCGCAATCATTGATAGTTTGCCGAATCCATTGTGTGAACCAGTACGTAAATTTAGAGCACGTATTTTTGCTGGGCAAGCTAATATTGGCTACAATGCCACTAAGCAAATGTCGTTCTATGGGTTTAAAACCCACATGCTAGTAACCACTGATGGCTACATTCTGAATTATGTGGTGACTGCCGCTTCGGTCCATGATACAAAAGTTGCCGTTAGCTTGATTGATGATTGTCCTTGTCCAATTGTTTTGGCCGATGTCGGTTATGTAGGCAAGCGACTTGGCGCTGAATTTAAGCAATTAGGCTACACGTTATGGACACCATACCGTTCAAATATGAAGGGGGGGGCCAAGGAACATAATAAGCGCGCGCTCAAGGCGTTACGTCGCACAATTGAATCGCGTTTTTCTACCTTAGTTAGTGATTTTGAAATTGAAACTAACTTAACGCGGAGTGCCTTTGGCTTTCAACTAAAAATTGAACTGGCAATTTTAGTCTATAATTTAGGATTTTTTAATTTTGTGACGAACTAGCACCACGCGTATAATAAAGTCACTTCAAAGCCATTTTTGTGAGCTTTGTCAATCAAATTGAGTTGAGCTTTGCCTCTACCTGCCAGTGTTGTTTCTACGTGAATACTTTGCTGGTGATCTAAAGCATAGTGTAGTTGTTTGATTTCTTCTTTCATGGCTTTTAAGTTGTCACTATCTTTATGCCAATCGCCACCCATTTGTCTTAAAAGTTCATCAGCGTTAATCCGTTTTGTTTTGTCAAACAAGATGGGAAATGTATCGTATAGCGTACTTTTTCCTGCTCCGTTAATACCAGCAACAATTATATATTGGGGTTTATCTATCAACGGACAAAGTCCTTTCGCTTAATAACCTCATCTTGCCTTTTATCTAAAAAGTAGGTATATAAAGCGTCATATACTTTGCGCTTTTCTGGATCTGGCTCATGTAATGACTTATCAAGTAAATCTTTTAAATCAGTTTCTTTGGCAATTTCAAAAAAGTCATTAATTGTGATTGTATCTTTCATGTTCATCACACTTCCAAGTTATTAATTTATTTAATCTGATAAGCCATTAGTCCTCATCTGGATCATTGAGCCAATCAGCGACTTCTTTAGCGTCTTTGAACTCTGTTACTGGTGTCTCTTTGGTAGCCTTTAAAAGGCTTAAATTAGCTCTTTCGGCTTCGCTCAGGGCTGGTTTAAACGGTAATGCTGCGTCAGCTACGATCCGCTTATAAAACATATTGATCGCGGTAGTTGGGTTTAGACCTAACTGGCTTAAAACGGCTTCGGTATTATCTGCCAATTCTTTGTCAATCTGGACTTGTACGCGTTTCTTTTCCTTAACTGCCATGATTTTCTCGCCCCCCCCTTTATTACTACTCACATTATACTAATCTTTGAGTACCATCTCAATTAGCCTGCTTCTTTAAAAGTTGTGAATTTAAGTTTGCTGTTCTTTCCGCAATGGCACTTATACAACGTTCCTAAAGTGCCCGTAAGCGCATTTTAAAACTCGTTTAATATAATTATGCTCTATCTGTTTAAAACAGCTTAAATGGCCTTATATAGCTTTTTAGTTTTAAGCACGCTCATCGTTAGGGTGTTTGGCCGCATATTCTCTAGCCGCTTGTTGGTTCCACCAAACATCAAATAGGTTTTGCATGGTGCCGTACAGGTAGTTCTCAACATTATTGATATGCTTCTCATCGCTTCTTAGGGCATTAAAATAGCGTCTTAATGTTTTGGTCATCATTTTTTTTAAATCAGGGTCATCTAATAGAATCCATACGCCTAAATCCTTATGTTCTTTTTCGACAGCATATTTGGCGTTTAAGATAATGCCAATAAAGCGCCGCATTTGTTGTGGGGTACGGCACCAAAAGCTAAGTAGTTGCACTGCTTCTGGTTCTAAGAAGACCGGTAAGCCACTATCTTCGTCAGTTAAGAACTCATCAGCATGTTTTACTAAATCCCGATTTTGGGCTTCAATTTCAGCTGGTGAAAAATTGGCTGTGGAAAAGTCCAACTTTTGAGTATCTATACCGTATCTATGAGTATCTATATTATTTTTATAGTCTTTATATAGATTAACTGCATTTTTTGCAGTTCCGCTTGTAGCAAGGGTTTGAGGTTTTTTTCCAACGGTCTCTTGCGGAACTGCATTTTTTGCAGTTCCGCTTGTAGCAAGGGTTTCAACGGTCTCTTGCGGAACTGCATTTTTTGCAGTTCCGCTTGTAGCAAGGGTTTCAACGGTCTCTTGTGGAACTGCATTTTTTGCAGTTCCGCTTGTAGCAAGGGTTTCAGGCTCTTTTTGCCCATATTCGCCCCTTAGATAAACATCAGTAGCTTTTACATCGAGCTTAGAAAGGTATAGACGATTCGGTTCATTCTTTTTAGTCTTTGGGTTGAATCCCATTTGTTTTTGTAAGAGTAGGCCGGCTGATTTAAGTTCAGCTTTTATTTTAATAACTTTATGTTCCGAACAGTTAAACAGATTAATTAATTCTTGATTGGTAAAAATAAAGTAGACGTGTCCTTCTTCATCAACCCAGTTGTTGCGCAAAGAATACTCGAGCCGGTCTTTCAGTACCATATAAGCCAATTTAGCATCACTGCTTAAATGCTTGTATTGCTCGCCATACATTAATACCTTAGGAAACTGGAAAAATAAGGCTCCATATACGTTATCGGCTTCATAGTAATTAAAATTTGTTGATTTTGTCAT
>NZ_JAVCWF010000002.1 GCF_031085375.1 Lactiplantibacillus brownii | reverse complement strand
AAAACTTCCCTTCTCAACTGACACACACTGTCTCGAAAGAGAGTTGCTAAAACATTAGATTTGCTTTAAAATACAAATCTGATATGCTTTAACTAAATTACAAAGCATTCATTTAGCCGTGAGGGCTTTGTAATTTACCAGCATGTGCCTATTCTTGGTTGCCCATTCGGCAACTTTTTTAATTTCTAACAACAAAAAATGGACTAAATAGCTTCGGTTAGCTACTTAGTCCATTGGCTTTGATTTGTTTTTTAACTATCCTTCACTTGTCCTCTAGGACTGGTTTGCGGTATAATTAACCTACAAATTAAGAACAATGTTCAGTCGATTTTCACCGCCAAGTTAAAATCGACTGAATCTAAGTAGCTGTCTGATAGCTACTTGCTAAACCAAAAGTCCCTGATTCCCCGTGAATCAAGGACTTTTTCTGTTTAGCTTTATCTTCTATTCGGTTGTTAAATTAGTTTTAGTCTAGCATAGCGCTTATCTTCCAGCAACATCATTTGATCTTGTATACTTTACCAGCTCTTGGTTTGGAACCAACAAGCGATTGAATATACTAGCAAATATTATTCAATCGATGTTTTAATTAAATTAACCAAAAAATGTAACATTTATTGTAGTTGCTGTTGTACTTATGCATTTTCTGGCTGATCATAATTATAGATTGAACTCTTTTTTCAATAGCTGTTCTAAATATCTGGAAGCTGTTAACTCTTTTCCTTTGGCACGTCTGGCCAATTCATTAGCAACGTTTTGTTTTAAAGTATAAGACTTTGAAACTCTAGGTGTAGGAGGTTCATTTGTTATTGGATTGCTGTTCATACTGTTTTTTAATTGGTCCATTTTATCTTCAAATGCCATGATGTTGATCCTTTCGATAGCATATCACACTATGTCATAGCATGATATGATTATTGCTTAGTAAACGTATCAAATATTTTGTCAATTTTCTCAAAAAATTCCCTTGCTTTTGGAGTTGAGCTTTTGCCTTTTTCCATGTTGATCAGCGGTTCATGATTAAGAGTTGTTTTATTGAATACTTCCCTTTCAGGAATTAAGGCAATGGTTCTGGGATCTTTTTTCATTTGTTCCACAAATTCATGTGAGGATTTAGTATTATGTTTTATTCTATTTCCAATAAATTTTAGTTCTGCTGTGATAAAGCTTTTACGACTTTCAACATTAATTACTTCTTGTTTTAATTGTTCCATTCTTAATTCCAAATTACTTTTGGAAATAAAACCGTATTCACTTGGTTCAATCGGACTAAATACTAAATCTGAAATTACAATCATATTTTGCGTGATTGTCGAAAAATCCGGATGTGTGTCTATTAATACATAGTCAAATTTTTTCAGTTTGTCATAATTGTCTGAGAACCACATGTACATTAGTAATTCTTTGTTGGCTCTCGTTTGAAGATCATTGTTGACCATATCTAAATTCATAGAAGCAGGAATAATTGATAAGTTTTTGTGCAATTCAATAATTTCTACTTTTTCACTATCTTTTGTAAAAATGTTAGCTAAGGTGCCATGGTCTTTATAAATATCATAGGTTTGGGTCAGACTGCATTGGTGGTCGCTATCAATCAGCAAAACGTTATAGCCTTTGCTAGACAGCCATTCACTATAATTGAAAGTTAAGGTTGTTTTGCCAACCCCTCCCTTAATAGCAGAAAAAGTAATTATTTTCATAGGGCGCCTCCTTGTTTACAGTTAAAGCATATCATAGCATGATATGATATGCAATGACTGAATATAGCACAGCATGTTTTTTATATCTTTTTTCTTTGTTGTGTATGTTTGCTAATGTCCGTCTTTCTAGTAGCTTCTGGTCGGTTGTGGTCTCACCGAAATGATTTAAATAAGTAAATGGCCAATTGTTAGGTAGTAATGGTTGATATTCAAAAGGATAAAGCGATGAGTGGGGATAGAAACAAGCTTAATTAGAGATTGTGTGTCCTAAATCTGCTTAGTTGTTATTCAAACTATCAGCTAATTGCTGAGCAGCCAATAACATTAAGTCCTTAATTTGTTCTGGTGACTCAGGCTGATCTTGGCCTAACCAGACACGTAGAATATTGGTAAAACCACCTAGTTGAAAAGCCATCACATAATTCACTTGGGTAGGAGTGCCCTGAACATGCCAAGGAGCCGCAAACTGTTGATAACGGGGGATTGCTTTTTGCTGCCAAATTTCATTCATGTGATCAAATAAGCCTTGGCGGATCAATAATTGAATTAAATCCCGTTTTCGCCACCAAAAATTTAAAAAAATGTCAAAAGTAGTTTTTAACATCATTTCCCCTACCTGCGGTTTCTGCTGGAGTAATTGTTCAAAGTACTGATCGAACAACTGATCACACAGGTAATTAATGACCGCTTCTTTATTTTTAAAAGAATGATAGAATGTTTTTCGCGATAATTCAGCGGTTTGGGCAATTTCAGTAATAGAAATATCCTGAAAATTCTCTTTCGTCATTAAATTTATAAGGGCGTCACATAACCATTGCTTAGACTGCTCAACCATACGCTGCTTGCCGTTCATTTTATTAACATCTCCTCTACTATCGGTAACAAATTATAGCAATCTGTAGCACTTAGCCAATAAGGATTGTTTTAATGCTTAGGGCTAATTATACTAAAGACTGCAAATAAAGGTAACAAATGTTTCCTTTATATTCATTTGTTACCGAAAGGAGCGCTTGATAGATGTCAAAAGCTACTAAAATTATCAGTTTCATCGGGTTAACCATTGCGATGTTTATGGGTACCTTAGACAGTACCATCGTCAACATTGCTTTACCCAAAATTATGACCCATTTCAATGCCAGTCTAACTGATACAAGTTGGGTTGCCACCATCTATACGTTAGCCTTAGCCGTGTTTATGATCACGGGTTCAAAGATTGCTGATCGTTATGGTCGTAAAAAAATTATATTATTAGGATTAGCCTTATTTGGCGGCTTTTCAGCGGCTTGTATGCTGGCAACGTCGTTACCAGAATTGATTGCTTTTCGATTTTTTCAAGGATTAGGCGGTGCCATTATCACCCCGATTGTCTTACCAATGGGAATTGAAATATTTGGCAAAGCGCATATGTCCAAGATTGCTAGCATTGTGGGCGCGGTAACGGCTTTAGCCGCTGCCGGGGGGCCACCGATTGGTGGCGTGATTATTGAATATGCTTCTTGGCGCTGGGTATTCGGCATTAATGTCCCCTTAACCATTGTAGCCTTTCTAATTATAGCTATGGGGGTAAGGGAATCATATGACGAATCCTTGGCGGGGAGAATTGATTTACCAGGAACGATTCTTTTAACACTAGGCTTGGGTGGTTTAACTTTTGGCCTACTAGAAGGCCGCCAATATGGTTGGCAATCGGGCATCATCTTAGGAACACTCATTGGCGGCTTATTAGCTATTGGTTTGTTCATCCTTATCGAAAGTAAAGTCAAACACCCACTACTTGAATTAGATTTGTTTCGTGAAAAAACCTTAACTGCTTCTAGTTTAGTTTACTTTTTAACTGGCTTTGCGTTAGTTAGCCCCACCCTGATTTTAAATTATTTTTTACAAGACGTTCTGAACGATACAGCGTTACATGCAGCCCTAATTATTATTCCAGTTTCCTTAACAATCATGGTAGCGATGCCTTTGGGAACTAAGTTATTTGATCAAGTTGGCGCAGTTCCGGTTACTTTGATTGGCCTCTTAGTCATGGCAGCTAGTTTACTACTCTTGTCGTTTATCACTACCACAACGCCTAAAGCTGTTGTCATTACTTTTCTGGTGATTAACGGTGTTGGTTTTGGGTTCTCTTCGGTTTCGTTAGTGGCCTCGGTTAAGCATTTGCCCAAAAATAAAAGTGGGATTGGTTCGGGAATTGTTAACGCAGCGCGTCAAATTGGCACCTGTTTAGGAATTGCAATTCTAGTAACGGTCCTTGATAATAATGTCAATACAGCTAAGCAGCATATTCATCAAGATGCCATTCAAATTGTTGATCGACAGCAATTATCACCCAAAGTAAAGAAAGTGGCTCATCAACAATTGAACAGCCTATTTTCCACTACTGGATCAGTCAAATTAACAACTAAAAACAAACAGACGAACCTAAGACGTGCCCTTAAACAAGCGGCCAAATCTCAAGTTGATTTACCACGGCCCCAAAAGGGAACCGATCTTCACCAGGTCTACCAAGCCCAGAAAAAGTTAGCACTAGCTACTGACAACTTAAAAGCGGGTAACCAGCAACTAGCACTTACCTTAACCAAATTAGGAAATCAAAATACCGCTATATCTAAACTGTCAGTAGCTTCTCAAAAAATTAATTTGGGTAATCAGCAAATAAGCCAGGGTCAGAAAAAATTGTTAGTAGGTCTCAAACAATTGGCACAAAAAGAAGCTTTAACGACAGCTTTGAGAAAAATTAAGCATACTAAGAATCGACAAATCAGCCAGGCCTTCAGTCATACCTACTTAGTAGGAGCGGTGATTGTTTTGATTCTGTCACCAATTGCTTTGTTGACAGATCGTAAGCCCTTAAAAAGTTGAACTGGGAGCTAGCCATTAACTTTAATACGGATTACTAGCTAAATCTAAAAAGTTACCTCGAATATGAGGTAAAGTGAACCCCCTGAGCTGGAGTAAAGCCAAACTCAGGGAGAGCGTAAAATATCTTGTGTAAATGCATAAAAGATATTTTACGCTCTCCTTATTTGAGTTTGGATCAAGCCAGTCAAGAAACCATGCTGGACCAAATCGATTTTGGTTAAACTTTTCTCTTTCTTGTACTGCAATGAATTAAGTAAGCATTGATCGATATACCCATAATTGACGCTAATCCCATTCCCCAACGAACATAATTAATATATGTTGATTCGAGTATTGACGTCACCATAGCTAATAGGAATATCGCAATACTAATCCCTATCATAAGAAATTGAAAATTAGTTGCGGTTTTGTTCCGGCTTTTAAAAATTAAGGGCACATTTAACAATGTTGGTAAAATCACTAAAAATAATACCATGATTTGATTAAAACTATGAGTTTGGATAGCAAATAAAACAATAATGCTTGCTAAGGAAACCCACGAAATAAAAATAGCGATATTTTTTACTTGATTCACTTTTAATCTCTCCTTATCTACCTGTCCAATTGTTAAAGCACCAATTAACCAATAATTGTTCCAGTAACGTACAAATCAAAATGACTAAAATCATCCAAATTAATTGTGACTTAGGGATTAGATATATTTTTATGCTATATACCCAAGGTATCATTCTCCATAAATCAATCCCTAATTGAGTCGTTCCATAATAGATCGTAAACGGAATGGTCATAACGCCAACAACTATGCTTGCTAAATAACTATGAATAATTCCAAAATATTCAATAATTGGTACCCAAATCATTCCTAAAAATGCTTCGCTCACCCATAAATTAACGTATTCACTAAAGGGCACCTTGGTAAAAATCCAAAATAACAAACTAAAGGTTAATAGATTCATTAACCAGATGGTGTAGGCTCCTAGTGAGAAAGCTAACAACCATTTTGTTCGGCTAGGAGATGATAAAACACTATAAAAATTAGGCCTTTGATCTTCAAATTTCCTTTGAATAGCAATAATTAAGCTAATCAAAAAGGGGGTAAGACAATTTAAATAGACTAGACCATTTTTAAACCAAATATCACTATTATCAGGATTAGATCGCATCTTCCAAACAATTAACAATCCATAACCAATAACTAAGGTCAAAACACCTAGGAGAAATGGTTGATGCTTAATTTTAAGAAAAGTTACTTTAAGCAATGCTACGCCACCTTTCTGTCGATAATTATTGCGTATAAATAATTAATTATTACCCAAAAAGTAACAGATAACAGTATTAAATATATAAAGCTAGTATCATTTACCAAGGTATTACCGGTAGTTAGAATTGTTCCGTTTGGATTACTCCTTAGTAGTGTTGTTGTCCGCAATGCGTATACCCATGGATCAATCCAGAACCATGGGGCTAGTGTTATTCCTAAAAAGGTACTTCCAATAGAAATAAACAAGTTTAGTATGCTGACCATAATGGCATTCAGATAGCTTAGTAAATACATATTAATTACGATTAGTGGTAAGCTGCCAATCCAAATAACTAAAGAAGTACAAAACAACAATGGAAAATTGCCAACTATTTTAGTTGTCAATAAATTACTGTTCAATACAATAACAATTAGAATTAGTTGAGAGAATAAAACTAGTAACCAGAATTTTAATGTTTTTGCCAGATATATCCATTTCAGAGACCAGTTGTTAGCAAGAGCTCGTTGTCTTCCTAGCGCTCTATATTCTTGCTGAAAATCACTACTAATGATCACCACAATACAAATTGGCAACAATATTAATCCCCACAGATTAAAAATGTTAGATTGAATGATGCTAACTCCATCAGCCATGCCTGTAGGATTTGTTGATGACAATATGGTCATTAACGTAAATACTAAGAAAATACAAGGCAGGACCAAAGCAGTTTTCAAATAAGTACTGCCCTTTGCCTTTAACATTTCAATTTTTAAAGCTGTCTGCATGACTAACTCCTTTCCTGGGTCTTTTCAAAGAATATTTGGTTTAAATCTTCTTTGCCTGTCACTGCCTGCTGGTAAACTAGCGAACCATTATTGATGATACCAATATACTCCGCAATATCTTGAAGTTCCGGAAGAATGTGACTGGAAATCATGACTGTCTTTCCATTTTCAGTAAGCTCCTTTAAGTATTCTTTTAACTCTTTAATTCCATAGGGATCAAGGCCATTAAAAGGCTCATCTAAAATTAAAAAATCTGGATTTTTCAACATCGCCATGGCAATTCCTAATCGTTGTTTCATACCTAATGAAAAATTTTTCACTTTTTTATTACCAGTGTCATTGATATTCAAACGATTTAAGGTTATTGGAATCCCGTCAAGTGGTAAATCTTCTTCTAAAGCAACAATTTTCATGTTGTCATATGCTGTTAAGTTCTCATATGCTGCCGGATATTCGATTAAGGCCCCTATTTTATTTAAACTTGATCGTCCCCATGGTTGTCCATTGAATTTCATTTCACCTTCAAAACTGGTAATAATTCCGGTAATAATCTTCATAGTAGTCGACTTTCCAGCTCCATTAATTCCTAGTAATCCATAAACCTTCCCTTTCGGTATTTCCAAATTAATATGATTTAAAACAATGCTATTCTTGAATTTTTTAGTTAATTGTTTTGTATTTAAAATGTACTCTGACATCACGGCCACTCCTTTATTTTTTATTTAAGTGCATGAATGATGACTGGTAACAGCCAAGCCAAACACCATGCAACAACAAAGATTACCCACCAGCGATAACTCATAAAGTCCCAAAAGGTCATACCAACTTTAGAGCTCTCTACTTTAATCTTTTTTTGAAACTTTTCGTCTCCACGGATAAGACTATCTAAACTAACTTCAAATAAATCACTAATCTGAATTAATCTTTCAATATCAGGATAGGCTGAGCCAATTTCCCATTTTGAAATAGACTGTCTACTAACATTTAATAGTTCAGCTAAGTCATTTTGAGTCCAGTTCCTTCTTTCACGTTCCTCTCGAATTCGTTGCCCTAAAATCATTCACCAAAACTTCCCTTCCACCACATTACTATCTAACAGGTCTTCTAAGAATGCATGCATATTATTTGAGCAATCTGACAACCAGCAGTTGCATCCTTGACATAACAACGGTTATATCTATTTTATATCAGCAGTATTCGACAATTTATCAAGAATAAAAAGGGGCTTTAGCTTTCTTAAACCCCATCCTAACCCATCGATCTGAATGAGTTTTATTAAATTATTGATATGATTTAAAGCTCTTTGGTCTTCAATCTGCCAGACAACATACTCATGCCATGTTTCACCTAAAAATTCAACCGATGTCATTTATCAATCTCTATTATCTGGAAATTCATGAGCATGGAGATTCTTATTATTAAGCATGCTTTGAAATGACGATTTAGTTCTATTTGGTTGGCCTCACTATAAATTGGATTCTCAATCTCAAAGGTAAACTTCCGTCAGTTATGTTTTTCTGAAATAAAGATGATTATGGAAATTGAAATATTTAGATCTAGATCATCAAATATCTCAGCAGCTTGTTTCTTAATCTGTTGGTGAAAAAGAGAATTAGTATCAAAAAAGAGTTAGAACCGTGTCATTACTTAATGACATAGTTAAGGAGAGAAAAAGATGAAATATGGCTATGCGCGGGTCAGTACCACTGATCAAAAATTAGCAAATCAAATTGAGTTACTAAAATTGGCAGGGGCAGAAAAAATTGTTAGTAGGTCTCAAACAATTGGCGCAAAAAGCAGCTTTAACGACAGCTTTGAGAAAAATTAAGCATACTAAGAATCGACAAATCAGCCAGGCCTTCAGTCATACCTATTTAGTAGGAGCGATGATCGTTTTGATTCTGTCGCCGATTGCTTTGTTGACAGATCGTAAGCCATTAAAAAGTTGACCGGTGGGCTTGTTCGTAACTTAATTCGATACGGATTACAAGCTAAATCTAAAAAGGTACCTCGAATATGAGGTGCCTTTTTAGGTGGTTTCTTAGATGTTATTTGTTTTATCAGTATCATTTGTATATTTTCGGTATCAAATAATGTAAAATGATACCGAAAGGAGTGAGATGATCCTGAAAAAATTTGATTATAAAACTTTAAATAATTTAGAAATAGCTGCTTCAATGAATGACAAGTTGAACCAAATTTATGAACTTAAAGGTCGTTTATCAGCTACGTCAATTACCTACAAAGAAGCCCTAGATCACTTGGTTAATGTTGCTAAAGTCCAGAGTACTGATGCTTCTAATCGTATTGAAGGGATTTATACCAGTAACACTCGGTTAAAACAATTGGTTCATCAAAAAACTAGCCCGCGTAATCGCAGTGAGGCAGAAATTGCAGGTTATCGGGACGTATTGGCTTTAATTCATGAACAATATGCCTATATTCCGATTAACAACAGTTCAATTTTAACGTTGCATAAACGTTTGTTTAGCTATACCAACAGCACCTGGGGTGGCCAATTCAAAGATTCTGATAATCAAATCATTACCGAATATGCAGACGGTAGGCAGGAAGTCCGTTTCCAACCACCAGCAGCGTATTTAACGCCGAAATTGGTTCAGGAACTTTGTATCAATTATAATTTAGCAGTTGATCAGCAAACTTTTTCACCACTAATTTTATTGGGTGCCTTTATCTTTGATTTTGTTTCGATTCACCCGTTTCGTGATGGTAACGGCCGTATGTCGAGGTTGTTAATGCTGTTAACGATGTATCAAGCACAACTCAACGTTGGAAAGTATATCAGTCTTGAAAATTTAATTGAGAAAACCAAGCAGTCCTATTATGAAGTTCTCAAGCAGAGTTCTTTAAATTGGCAAAATAACCAGAATGACTATGCACCCTTTTTAGATTATTTTCTGGGTGTTATCTTGCAAGCATATCGCAATCTTAATGATCGGCTCAATCTGGTACAAGACAAACCAGTGTCGGCAACGGATTTAATTCTTACAACATTAACGCAAGAATTAAAACCCTTGTCTAGAAGTGAGCTCACGGCCCTGATCCCGCAATACAGCGATATAACAATTAAACGAGCTCTTAGTGAATTGAAGAAAAGTCAGCGGATAAAACTTATTGGCAAGGGAAGATCATCAAAATATATTTTGAAAAATTAAGATGTTTAGCGCTAATTAGTTCTCTATATTATAAGTGAAGAGAACAATTTATCCATTCTTAGTTACAGAAAGAAGTCTTTTGGTGACTCATGATGTAGTATCACGATGATTAGTTATAGGAAATGGATTTGATTTGAAATCTAAGTTTAAAGATTACATTAGCAACAAAAATGATATGCTTTAAAGAATAAATACATTGATATAGGAGATTTTAATGAAAAGTATTTGGGAGATGGACGCACCAATAGGCTTGGTTTTTTTCTTTGGGCCAGCTTTAATTATTGGAATTATGATGTTAATAAGTGGTTTTAACACCGTTTCAGCCATTATGGTCTTAGTGTTAGTTTTGTGTGGACTTAAATACATGCACACTTCAATAATTGGTAAGTATAGAATAATGAAATCCATTGTTAACAGTATTCATTTAAAAAAAGACAGTAAAATATTAGACGCTGGCTGTGGTCACGGTGCCTTTATGTTGCAATTTAACAGACAAGCAGCAAATATAAGCGAAATAATAGGAATTGATATCTGGAGTAATAAGGATCAGGGAAGCAATTCAATTGCAGCTACTCAAAAAATAATGGAAAATAGTAATTTGGCTGACAAGGTAAAGTTGAAAACTGCTAATATCTTAAACATGCCATTCAACGATAATGAATTTGATCTGATTGTATCTAGTTTGGTACTGCATAATATTAAGCCATTTGAGAAACGGAAAGCAGCGCTTGTAAACATAGCAAGGGTTCAAAAACAAAAAGGTCAGTTAGTAATCATGGACATAGGCTACGAAACTAGTAAATATGTGCGTATTCTTAAAGACTTGGAATATCAAAACGTTAATATTGCAAATACTGGCTATAACGGTTGGTGGGGTACCCCGATGGTTCCAACTTTTGTAATAACAGCAACCAAATAAAAAAGCTACTAACCAAAATCGATTTGATCCAGCATGGTTTCTTGACTAGCTTGATCCAATCCTAAACAAGCTAAAGTCATCGTTTCGCTAGAATGATTTAACAGGTTCATGACTAGGCCAATATTATAATTCGATTGTGTATAGACGCGATATGCCCCTGTTTTACGCATGGTATGAGTCCCTAGATAATTAGTCCCTAATAAATCGGCAACCTTACTCATGATTTTATAGAACTGTTTTTCCGTGATATGGCGCTCTGGGTGCTGGAGGGAAGGAAACAACCAGTCAGAGATTAAATGATTTTCCTGCAGCCAAGCTTGATAGACTAATAAGTCATTTTGAGCAGGTTTCAAGTATAGTAAGTTAGCTTTGCCGATTTTTTGGTCGTGGATAAACGCATTCTGACACACGCTACCATTTTCGTTAAAGACATCGGTCCAACGAAGCCTCATAACATCGCTCACCCGTAACAAGGTTGCTTTACCAACTTGAAAAATCGTATAGTTATGGCGCCCAGCTTTGAAATTATTAAATAAGGTATCTTGCACCTCTTTGAGAACATTTGAATCTTTGATGGGTAGGACGATTTGTTGCACAAGTTATAAAACCCTTTACTCTAAATTAGTTGGTTTCAGAAAACCTAAAGATCAGACGTTAAAAGGTGACTAGTATGACTAGCTTGAATTAATATCTAAATTTAAGCTCTCCTCCATCATTAGCAAGTTTTATTTCTAAAAAGTAGTATTCTTATTATTAGAGACAATATTTTTAAAGGAGTGATCTAGATGGCATATCTTAACAAAAAAGATTATCTGTATACAGATAATGATCCTAAAGCCTCAAAAGAGGACACATTAAGTTTATTAGACCGAGTCACTGAGCAAAATGAATTGCTTAAAAATATAAAAAAAGAATTTCCCTTAAATGAAGATTTGAATATTGGCGGGACTAAACTTGCAATAAATGTATTCAACGAAATAGACAACAAAAAGTACGATTATAATTTATCTTTAAACAATTTAGAAAACATAGATTTTAAAAGAGTTGCCACTGGGAACAATAATTATAGGGTTGTTTTTTCAGTGATTTCAGAAGAGGATAAGAAAACTTTAATTCCGAATGTTGAAACTATCTATGATGCGAAGAAAAAATTATTGGATCTTCTTTTAGAGATAAACAAATTTTCAGATTTCATGTTAAAAAATGATAAACGTAAAGAATTAGTTGATGAATTAACAAATTTATCTAAAGATAAAGATATAAATAATAAAATCTTTAATTTTCGATTCATAAGTTCAAAAGATGGTAATAATGAATTTCTGAGGTCTGTGGTTACTCAAAATCGATATAAAACATATGATAACCCGATTATATTGTACATTTCACTGATACTAATTCATAATCTTTCTAACGACATAGACAAGGATTTTTACTTGAATAGCATGCACGTCAGTGATTCCAAACTTAATGCTTCATTCTTGGAAAAATCAGGAACAAAAATTGATGAGGGTGTAATTGTTACGACAGGATTAATTGTTTCTAATAGTGAATTAGGTGATGGTGCTGCTAAATTTAATGCTGTATATAAAGTGGAGAATAAAGATGGGAAAAAAGTTACGGTAATGAGAGATGAACTTGCAACTATTAATCATGGCAACAATCCAGATACAATTAAAGGAAAATTGAAGGGATTAGGAAATCTTGAGCAAAATCGAAAAGATACTATATTAGCTGTTAAAGAAATTAAATGGTCCAAGGAGGTAACCGAAAAAGATGTTCTAAAGTTAATGACATTGATTAGTCATGTGAGGAACATACCCTCAAAATTAAAAGATTCAATGACAAAAAGCATCGATCAAATTGATTTAACAAAACAAGCATATAATGTGCTTGAAATTTTTGATAAATTAGACGGCTTTTTGGAGAAAGAAGATCCTGATATTACCTTGATATTAGAATCAAAGTTTAACAAGTGGTTAATTAAATTCTAACTAACCTAAGGTCTATGGTTGCTTAAAAAACAATAATAGGAGGCTGTGACATAACTAGCCTCTTTTTATTTTCTATTATAACAGTGTTTTCGAGAGGAGATTTGAGATATAGACCCTTTACCATTGCTTATGTTTTACTTTCTTGAATTTTTAATAACTTTCTGTGATATTAAAAGTTTTTTATGTAATTTTTAATATATAATTTAAGAAAAAGGAAATGATATAAAATGAAAACGACTAAAAGAATGAGTAAATTTATACAAAAACACCTAGCTGTATCACTGGCAATTATTTTTTTTATATTCATTCCATTTATATTACAGATTTCACTATGTATATTTTCTTGGGGTATATTTAGTAGTGGTTCTAATGATGGTTGGTTAGGATTTTGGGGTGGGTACTTGGGATCTACTCTAGCAATTGGTTTTGCATACTTTAATACAAAGTATCAGTTAAATGAATCTAAACAAAATGATTTTGAAAATGCAGTTAAAATAAATGAACTTAATTCTTTAAGTTCGCTTTTAAACAATTCCATGGGATTCCTTAGTAGGATATATGAGCTTGAAAACGCAGTTCAAATATTTAATCCTCAAAATAATATGGAAAATAATCAAAGTAGTGAGCAGCCCTACATTATTATAAATAATTTCCAAAAATATTGGCGTGATTATGCATCACAATATAACTCAAGAATTACTTCACTTAATCATCTTACTCCGTCAGAAAGAAACGAAATATGTTCGTTCAAAATAATTACGGGAAATGCTCATACAGATTTAGAAAAAGAGCTTAGAAAAGAGCCTAAAGATTATAAAAGTATAGTAGAAAAGAAAAAATTGCTAAAAAATTTAATAATAGAGCAAATTAATAGTTTTGATAAAAAGTATAAAACTATACTATCTAGTGATTTTGATTTGAACAAGCAATCTCCCAAATAATTTCATCGATGTAATCTTCAATACGGTTAATAATGTGTTTTACTGAAAACATCCTAGTTTTCTAACCCAATTTGTTCGAAATAATACTATTTCTAGCAATCTAAAATCTCCAAATATTCCACCAATTCTTATTAGTTTTACTTTTATGTATTTTTTTGTCTTTCACCAATATCGACAACATAATTTTTATCTTGCTTGTAATTTTTATTCTTGATATTGCTTGGATTTCCTCTATCCAAAACTGCAAGAACCAGTTAGCCACTTCGCATACATAGAACGAGAAGTCCTGATATCTATGACTGTGTGATTAATCAGCAGTCGCAACCTTAGCAGTTCGACGCCTAACTCGAAGACATTCAGCAGTAAAGACTTCTTCAGTAGTGCGATAGTTCAGCTCTCTACGTGGCAGCCGATTTAGTTTGTAACGTGTTTGAGCAGCTTCTGGGACGTATTGGCGATAATATTTCAGCTTATCATTAACCCTCTTTACTTGATCAACAGTGCCACGAGTTAGTTCATTAGCGGTTGTCTGATGACAAACACCAAAGACTTGGGCAATCTGTCGGTTAGGATACCCTTTCAGCATGAAGCGTGGCAATTCGGCCACGTTCAACGGCGGTTAAGTGGTGACCTTTGGGGCGAGACGTGATAAGCTGTTTATGCATCAAGACGATATCCTCTTTTCTCATTGTTTGTGTATGAACTTCAATGATAACGGGACATCTCGTCTTGATTTTTTATTTTCTCGAAACGATAGTGCGGGTGGCTAACTTGATTTTAAAACACGGGGGATTTCCTCTATTTGACAAGTTGTCATTTTCTTAGCTGCTTGTCGTTTTTGAGTTGAACTAGAAGATTCAAGCAAACTACTTATTCTTTGAATAGGGCCCTTTAATTGTCGATTTTCGGCAAGCGTTGCTAATTGTAGCCGTTGTTGCTGATCCAAGGACTTTTGTAATTTAGAAGCTTGCTAATTTTTAACATCAAGTTAGTGTAGCAAGACATTATCAATATTATCTTGGTTGATTGTTCTTAATTATGAACCATTTGTATAGAGTGTAAATAGCAGCGGTAAAAGCCCAGAAAAATGTCCGCACGCCCAAAACGACATTTTATCGCCGCTATTGACATAGAGTACTACTCTGCTACGATTATCTCATTTAAACATCATCTTTGTATATCGAATCTCTTTCGATATCGAATAAAGGTCGTTCTCTTAATACCTGTATTACGGGCAACATCTACATCACTCATGCCCGTCTGATAAAGTTTAAAAGCATGTAGTAAACGGGGATCATCTTCGGCATATTGAGGTTTCCGACCATGATATTTACCTTGCTATTTGGCAAGCGCAATGCCTTGTTGCTGCCAATCAATAATCCGCTTCCGTTCACTTTCGGCTTGATACTTATAGAGTTCAATAATCAGGTTGGTCATCAGTTGCCGTAAGTTGGGATCCGCTATTCCGGTCATGGAGGGTAAGTTTAAGACGTCTAAGGTAGCACCCTTGGCTTGGATGGTGTTCATAATCTTAGTTAGGTCTTGATTATTCCGTCCCAAGCGATCTAATTCAGTGACCATTACAATATCACCCTCACGAATATAGGCCAGCATTTTTTGCAGTTCTGGCCGATTATTGTTAGCCCCACTTAATTTGAGAGCGTAAAATATCTTGTGTAAATGCATAAAAGATTTCTGAATTGTATAGAAATAGGGAATGCCTTCCCTTATGATATTTAGTAATCACAGAAAACATCACAGGAGGCATTCCCCATGAATGAACTTACCACAGAAATTATCGCTGCACTAGCCCAAAAGCAAGATTTGGACGAAGTTTTTCGTCACCACCTCGAAATTGCGATTAACCAGCTGCTTCAAACCGAATTGGCAGAGTTTTTGGGTTACGAACGCTACTCATACGCTGGGATTAACACTGGTAATAACCGCAACGGCAGTTATGAGCGCTCGTTTGATACGAAGTACGGCCAACTTAACTTAACCATTCCTCGAGATCGCAATGGCCGGTTTGAAAATCATACCTTGCCAGCCTACGGTTGGCACAGTGATAATTTAGAAACAACGGTCATTCAGTTGTATACCAAGGGAATGACCACTGCTGAAATTGCCGAACTCATTGAGAAAATGTACGGTGCTCACTACTCCAAAGCCACGGTTTCCAACATGACTAAAGCCGTCAATGAACAGGTTCAAGCTTTCTAGCAACGTCGACTGGCTTCACAATATGCGGCCATCTTCTTAGATGCCACTTACTTGCCGTTAAAGCGGGATACCGTTCAAAAAGAAGCCGTTCATATTGCGATTGGCATTCGTCCAGATGGTACGAAAGAAGTGCTGAACTACCAAGTGGCGCCAACGGAATCGACTGGAATCTGGACTGAACTGCTGGGAACCTTGATCAAGCAGGGCGTTAAAGATGTGCTGTTGTTTGTGGCCGATGGGTTAGTTGGTTTGGATGAAGGCTTGAATCGGCATTTCCCTAAAGCCAAACGACAACGTTGCCTGGTTCATGTTGGGCGGAATCTGATGAACAAAGTTCGCGTAAAAGACCGCAAGGCCGTGATCAGTGACTTTAAACAAGTTCATCGGGCCGCCAACCGTGAAGCAGCCGAACTGAAACTGAATGAGTTCGCCAACAACTGGCATCAGACCTATCCCAAATTAATCAAAGATCTGCTTAAAATGCCGAATTTACTCACTTTCATGGACTTTCCACCAGCTATCCGGCAATCACTATACTCCACTAACCTGATTGAGAACTTTAATAAGCATCTCAAGCGCACCACCCACCACAAAGAACAATTTCCAACGGAAGATTCACTGGATCGCTTCCTGGTTTCTCAGTTTAATGTTTATAACGAGAAGTCTCTGAAGCGGATCCACCGAGGGTTCAAAGGACTCCAGGACACCTTGGAAGCATCATTTATTTAAGTTAGATACATATTATATGTACGAAGGCATTTCATTTACACAAGATTCTTGACGCTACCAACACCTCATATTCATTACTATATATATTTATTAATTAAAGAACTGCTAGTTTACATAATTGATAAATTTGTAGTGTATCATATGTAAACAAAAAAGATAGTGTGTTCTAGATACACATATTGCGGTAATACATGATTTTGAAAAAAAAGAGTAACGTACTAGAATACGCCACTCTCTTAAGAAGTATTGAGACAACAACTTTCAAAACCACAAACGTGTTACCGACATCAACGAAGTAGCCACCTTTTTCCTTGGATAAGAGTTAAGGTACTATTTTTTTACAAAATAAAACCTACTTTAGAACAATTATGATATTCACGATCACTCCGATTAAAGAAACAAGAAATATACCAAATTTCAATTTAAACTGTATCGTTTAATTTTTGGATGTAAGCTGATTCCTGAGACAACTTTTAAGAGAGCGTATAATGAATAAATCGTCTCTCAAAAGGAAGGAATTTTTACATGCCAACTCGTTACGACAAAGAATTCAAACAAAACATTATCAACCTATATAAACAAGGCGAATCAGCCGCCCAACTGGCCAGAGAATATGGCATTGGCTATTCAACCGTTCATAAGTGGATCCAGGGTCAGGCCAAAACTCAATCCGGTAAATCGCCAGACGAAATCAAAGCGATGGAAAAGCGACTGGCTTCGCTGTCTGAGGAGAACGAAATCCTAAAAAAAGCCCTGGGCTTCCTTGCGCAGAAGTAACCAATATCTTTGATTAAATTCACCAAGAAAGCCATCACCACCAGGTAACCAAGATGTGCCGAATCCTCGGTGTTTCCAGAGCTCAGTATTATCGTTATCGATCCCCAAAGCCTTCAAAACGCCGGGCCGAAGATGCGGACTTAAAACAACGGATTCTGCGGATCTTTGCGGAATTCAAGCAGCGATACGGCGTTATGAAGATCCACCATGAATTGAATCTGGAACTTCAACCACTGCAGCGTCGGTGCAGCCCAAGACGGATTTCCCGGCTCATGAAGGAACTGGATATCCACTCCGTTACCGTCAATAAATGGAAAGCGGCTTCGGCTTCCAAAACCAAGGTTGAACAGCGTCCCAACTTGCTTAAGCAGGATTTCTCGACCACTGGTTTAAATCAAAAATGGACCGCTGATATGACCTATATTCAAACGAAGCGTAATGGCTGGTGTTACTTATCAACCATCATGGATCTGCACTCAAGACGAATTATCGGCTATTCATTCTCAAAAAAGATGGCTACTGATTTAGTCTTAAAGACCCTGGAAAGCGCGGTTAAAAATCGAACCATTACTGGGGACCTGATTATCCACACAGACTTAGGATCACAGTACACCAGCGATGATTACAACCAACGGTTAACAGAACTACATATCCGCCACTCTTCCAGCCGTAAGGGGTGTCCGTATGATAATGCGCCAATGGAATCTTTTCATGCTTCCCTCAAAAAGGAATGTGTTTATCCAGTGCCGGTCTTTGAGAATTATGAAACTGCCGCTGCTGTCCTTTTTGAATATGTGCATGCTTTCTACAATAGGAAGAGAATTCATAGTTCACTGGGCTACCAGACCCCCTTACAAGTTGAAATCGCAACACTTACGAGCCAAATGGCCGCCTGATTTAATGCTTTCCATGGTTCAAATAAGTTATTAATCACGATTAATGATTTATTTGAGCTGTGGAAGGTAAACGCGGTTCTGAATGTCTCTTAAAATCTGTCTCAAATATTGACTTCAATCCAGTCGGCGAATTGTCAAACTAAGTGCAACGGTTTGTCAAAAAATACTTCATATGGGGTTTCATAGTTGGTAGATTGTAAAATTAATCCGAACGCTGTTCGGATTAATTTTACAATCTACCGAAACATAATGAGCATCTATTAGATAAATCGTATTTCGAAAAAGTCGCTGCACTTTTTAATAAAGGACAGTCTGATCCCCTGCTAGGTGAGGCCATGTGAACATGGAATGATCTTCAGGAAGGTTTCACAGCCAATGAGCGCCTTCCAGACACGCTCGTTGATATTGCTGTTTGGCCCGTTTTTAATCGCGCTCCTCAGCTATATCGACAAGCACCACAAATAAAAACCCGCCCTGCGTAACTTTGGTCGGTTACAAGGCGACAATGTATTTTGTAATCTAGACCACCGCCTTTAAAGCGGCTTGTCTGAGAAGCTCCGTTCACGCAGGGCTTCTTTTTCTTCCCCGCATTATAGCATGCCTTTAATTATCCTTCGACTATTTTAAATTAACTTTCTAATAGTTCTAGGGGACGCACGTTTTTTTGTACTAAAACAAAGGTAAAAACTAGTAGACATAATCAAAATATTTTTTGATCATGAACCGTACAGTGTGCTCTTCTCAATTGATAACAAGGCCTTTGGTGCAAACTGTGAGCTGGGTCCTGGGAGCTTGCTTCCATTCATTAAAAGTCCCGTTTATCGTCTCTTAGTGCAGCTTAAAATACCAACGGTGGGCCCATTTTAGCCACCTCGCATGAATCTTTATATTCAACACAATTTGTAGATCAATCAGATCGTCCACCAATTTGCATAGACACCACATATAGTGCTATTATAATTGCCTAACCACTATATATAGAAAAAGGACGATGATTAGTTACGGAAACCATAAATATTCTCTACATCAGTTTGAGTGGCAACACGAAATATTTTATTAGCAGACTGACAACATACTTTGAGAAAGAACGTCATGTTCGGGTTAGTTCAATTAATGTTAAAGAACACCCTGAATTCACCACTCTTGACCAGCCGTTTGTTACCTTCCTACCAGCCTTTCTTAAAGGTGGTAATGGGGTTAATAACGGTTATACTGAAATATTAACCACTATTTTGGGAGATTACCTCGCGTACGAAGGCAATTACCAGCATTGCTACGGTATTATCGGTAGCGGTAATCGTAATTTTAATAAGCAGTTTGCACTCACGGCTAAACAATATGCTAAACGCTTCGATTTTCCTTACATTACCGATTTTGAGCTACGTGGCACCGCACACGACATTCCTCGCATTGCCGATGCCATCTTAACCTATCGCAATCAATTTTGTTTTCAAACAACGAAGGAGTAATCCCTAATGGTAACTAGCACCCCAGAAATGGAAAATACCTATTTTTACTTAAATAACCTCGTAAATATCCCAAGCAACGGAGAAATTCCGCTACATTATGATCAAGAAGCCCTAAAGGCTTATTTCGAAGAGACAGTTAAACCGAAGACCAAGCAATTTGATTCGTTAAATGCCAAGTTAAATTACTTGGTTGACGAAGATTATATCGATCCAAGCATCCTGGAACAATACTCTCACAAGTTTGTGCAGTCCTTGTTCGACCAAATGAGAGACCATCACTTTCGTTTTCGCAGCTTTCTCGGTGCCTACAAGTTCTACACACAATATGCCATGAAAACTAATGATGGCCAGCAATTTCTGGAAGACTTTGTCGATCGCGTCGTCTTCAATGCCCTCTATCTCGCTAATGGTGATGAACAACTTGCCAATGACGTTGCCGATGAATTGATTTCACAACGTTATCAGCCTGCCACCCCCACGTTTCTCAACGCGGGTAAAAAACGGCGCGGTGAAATGGTATCATGTTTTTTAATCGATGTGGCCGACTCCATGCTCTCAATTGGACGCGGCGTTAATTCTGCCCTTCAACTATCTCGAATCGGTGGGGGCGTCGGCGTTAACCTGTCAAACTTGCGCGCCTCAGGTGATCCTATTAAGCAGATTTCCAACGCCTCGTCTGGCGTTGTACCAGTGATGAAGTTACTTGAAGACTCATTTAGCTACAGTAACCAACTTGGGCAACGGAACGGCGCCGGAGTGGTTTATCTCAACGTCTTCCATCCTGACATCTTACATTTTCTGGATACCAAAAAGGAAAATGCAGACGAAAAAATTCGGGTGAAGACCTTGTCCCTCGGTTTGATTGTTCCTGATAAATATTATGAATTACTCAAGACTAACGAACCAATGTATCTTTTCAGCCCCTATGATGTCGAACGTGAATATCGTACGCCATTTGCTTACATCGATATCACCAAAGAATATAACAACATGGTCGCTAACCCCAATATTAAGAAGTCAGTTTTTAACGCGCGGAAACTAGAACAAAAGATTTCTCAACTCCAACAAGAATCTGGTTATCCTTACATCTTGAACATTGATACGGCCAACCAAACTAACCCTGTCGATGGCAAAATTATTATGAGTAACCTTTGTAGTGAGATCTTACAGCCTCAAGAACCGTCAAAACTTGATGACGACCTATCGTACAAGACAATTGGCACCGATATTTCATGTAATCTCGGATCAACTAATATCATGAATATGATTGACTCGCCGGACTTCGGTCACTCAGTTGAGGTTGCTGTTCGTGCGCTCACCCTCGTAACTGACACAACCGACGTTAAGGAAGTACCGACTGTTAAACATGGTAACGAACTTTACCACACGATTGGATTAGGGGCTATGGGTCTGCATACTGCCCTTGCACGCCACCAAATTGAGTATGGCTCACCAGAGGCCCTTGAATTTACTGATGCCTACTTCCTAGCTTTAAACTACTATTCACTCGTTACGAGCAATCGAATTGCCCGTGAACGCCACGAAACCTTCGCTAAATTTGACCAATCAAAGTACGCTGATGGCAGTTACTTCGATCAATACTTGAACGCAGACTTTAAATTTAAGAGTACCAAAGTTGCAAAAATCTTCAAAAATATTAAATTACCATCTGTTACAGATTGGAAGGCACTCAAGCAAGCTGTGATTACTGGCGGCCTTTATCATCGTAATAGACTCGCTGTGGCACCGAACGGGTCAATTTCGTACGTCAATGAAACAAGTGCATCACTTCATCCAATCACACAATTAGTAGAACAACGTCAGGAAAATAAGGTAGGCTCAATCTTCTATCCAGCACCTTACCTGTCTAACGAAACTTTGCCTTACTACACACCCGCATATGATATTGATCAACGAAAAATTATTGACACCTATGCCGTAGCTCAAAAGCACATTGATCAAGGCATGAGTCTGACACTATTTATGCGTTCAGTTTTGAAACCTGACCTTTACGAGTGGAAGGACAATAACAATTTAAAGATGACAACCCGAGACCTTAACCGGTTACGGAATTACGCCTGGACAAAAGGCATTAAGTCACTTTATTACATTCGAACGTTTACAGAAGACGATGAAATTAAAACGGCAAATGAATGTGAATCATGCATGATCTAGGAAATTCACTTGGGGTCTTATCGTCCGTTTAACACACCGGCATACGTTATTGGGTCACAAGACCCATATACCCATGAATCCTAATTAAGGAGACGAACAAATAACGATGGACTACTTATACTACAAAGCAATTAACTGGGATGATATTAAAGATAATTTCGATAAATACATGTGGGAACGACTCACCACTAACTTTTGGTTGGACATTCGGATTCCCATCACGAATGATCAAACGGCTTGGCAACAGCTATCAGATACTCAACAACAGGCCATTACTCGTATGTTGGCAGGTACATCAATGTTAGCCGTCTACCAATCAGAAGTTGGCACCCCTGCTATTCGCCACGATCGGCGAACTCAACAAGAAGAATCCGTATTAAACACCATTACCTTTATGAAATCAGTCCATGCCAAAAGCTGTACGACCATTTTCCGGGCTCTGATTCCGGGTAACGGCGGTGAAAGTTTTACTTGGGCAGATGATAATGCCAATCTGCAAGCTGAAATTGACCAACTAGCCCAAATGAGCACTAGCGATATGGCCTTACAGAAAAAAGCCCTTTTTATTCTGACTGAAACTGGGCTCTCGTTTGGTAAATACTGGACAATACTTCAAACACAGGCTCTCGTCAATACTTACCAAATGTTGGCTAATATTCTCCGCGGTAGCGCTCTTTTTAGTGCTTATATTGGTTACAAATTTCGCCTCAGATTTGAAGAACTCACTGTAAGTGATCAAACCGAACTGCAGTATTGGATTAATACACAGTTTGATCAACTCATGCAAACTGAAAAAGACTTCTTAGAAGCTAACCTTGACGATGCCACCGAAGCCATCAATCTGGCCTCCTATGGTGCCAATCATGCATTAATGTCACTTGGCTTTAACGCTGTCTACGAAGTTCAACCGTCTTCACTAGTGGCGCAACTCAAAGAACTGATGATTGATCAAAATCAATTTTTGCAACAGGTAACAGCTGAAAACAATGAATCGGACACTGAAAAAATGACCGATGACGACTACGACTTTTAAGGAGTATTCAACTAATGAGCTATAAAACAATTAATTGGGACATCATCGAAGACGAACTTGACGAATATGTATGGGATAAAGCAACGGCACAATACTGGCTGGATACGCGAGTACCTGTTTCTAATGATTTACGGGACTGGCGGACACTCTCTGGCACCGAAAAATCGGTTATCAATCGGGTTGTGGGTGGATTAGCCTTGCTAGACACACTCCAATCTGAAGAAGGAGTCGACGTGATGCGGCCCGACGTTCGGACACGAAAAGAAGCAGCAGTCCTCAATGACTTTTTGATGATGGAGTCAATTCATGCCAAAAGCTACGGCACTATTTTGACATCTTTGAACGATCAAGCCACTGTTGACGAAGTATTCAAATGGATGAACAATAATCCCAGAATGCAATACAAAGCCAAACGGATCAATGATATTTATCAAACGGGAAACAACCTTGAAAAGAAAGTTGCAAGCGTCTTTCTTGAAGGAATTTTGTACTACACCAACTTTTTTACCCCACTTTGGTACCGTGGTAACAATAAGCTGGCAAATCTTTCTGAAGTTATCAAACTGGTGATCCGCGATGAATCTGTTCATGGTACCTACCTCGGCTACAAATTTCAATTGGGATATAACGAGCTATCGGCGACTGAACAAAAAACATTCAAAAAGTGGATGGATGAGTTGCTCGACGATCTCCTTGAGAACGAGTTTGCGTTCACCGAAGAAGTTTACGCGCCGATTGGGTTAGCGGAAGACGTTAAACAATTCGTTCACTACAACGCCAACAAGGCGCTCCAAAATATGGGCTTTGAATCCCGCTTCCCTAATGCTGAGATTAAAGATATCAACCCAATCGTAATGAACGGAATTTCAACCGAAACGGCCAATCATGAT
Source organism: Lactiplantibacillus brownii (assembly GCF_031085375.1). Classification (NCBI taxonomy): domain Bacteria; kingdom Bacillati; phylum Bacillota; class Bacilli; order Lactobacillales; family Lactobacillaceae; genus Lactiplantibacillus; species Lactiplantibacillus brownii. The sequence goes on along the minus strand of NZ_JAVCWF010000002.1, from coordinate 37,420 downwards.
TTCTTTTCACAAGTTGGTGCTGGCTATCTAATGGGTAATGCTGAAGCTATGAGTAGCGGCGACTATGACTTCTAACATAGGCTTCTAGGCATAATTAAAATTAAAAAAAGGCTAATATCTACAGGAAATATTAAAGTAAAGCCCCCTGAGTTGTACTAGTCCCTGTCAAGTTGTCATTTGAAATAATATAAGTTTTTCTTTGCTTAAACGGCCTCATTCCAGTATTCCGCTGGGGTGAGGTCGTTTCTTGCTGGTGAACGATCTAGTTGATTAAAATAGTTGATGCCTTCTTCGACCAAGGCCACTAATTTAATTAGACTTATTAAGTAAAGAAAATAGGGACCCTTTCAGTTAACATGTGCTAACCAAAAGGGGGGCCCTATTTTCTTTTAATACCGTATTTCACACGGTATCGAATAAAGGTCGTCCGTTTAATACCTGTATTACGGGCAACATCGACATCACTCATGCCTGCCTCGTAAAGCTTAAAAGCATGTTGCAAGCGGGGATCGTCTTGGGTGTATTGGGGTTTGCGCCCATGATATTTACCCTGCTGCTTAGCTAAGGCAATCCCTTGCTGCTGGCGCTCAATGATTCGCTTACGTTCACTTTCGGCCTGATACTTATAGAGTTCAATAATCAAGTTGGTCATCAGTTGACGTAAATTTGGGTCAGCAATTCCTGTCATGGACGGTAAATTCAACACATCTAGGGTGGCACCCTTATTTTGAATGGAATTCATGATCTTAGTCAAATCATGGTTGTTTCTGCCTAAGCGATCTAATTCAGTGACCATTACAATATCACCCTCACGAATATAGACCAGCATTTTTTGCAGTTCTGGCCGATTCGTGTTAGCCCCACTTAATTTATCCGTAAACAATTTATCAACACCTTTTAAAGCCGCCAACTGTCGATCTAAATGTTGCTCCTTGGAACTCACGCGCGCATAACCGATTTTAGCCATTTCCAGTTCTCCTTTTGGACAGTTCTAATGAACATTTGTAATTCTTAGTATAGCACAGAAACAAAAACGGCCACTAGGGTATACCCTATTGGCCGTTTTTGCTTATCATATTCAATAAAATAATTCTAAATAGAAAAGAAGCCAGCCTACTTATCCTAACTTCTTTATTTTTATATAAATCATTCAAATAATCATCAATTACTTGAATTTTAAGTTTGGAGTATTCCCATTTTTATCTAGTAGGTTGAATACATCAGCAACATTATATTTTTTACCAACGCCAATCTTGAAGGAACTTCCCAGATTGATATCTAAATGGTACCTTGGATGGCTTTCTGACGTGTTTTCTATGTCATCATCATATCTAACATATTCACTGTCAAAAGACAAAAATCGGCAGAACAAGACCCACCATTTATAAAAATACTCATCTTCGATATTTTTAACACCAAATGAGTCAAAAGTCTCTCTAAAAAAATCTTCAATTGTTGAAATATTATTCATATCATCGGTACCTCTAGCCGTATCGTCAACTAAGCATGAATATGGTGAGTATTTAACTACCTGTTCTTGAGATTTGGTCCCTTTAAATAAAGAATTTCCCTTTGGATTAAATAATACTGTTAGAATACTTACGTTTCTAGCATTCATGACCAAATTAGTTATAGGGTCTACTAGTTCAAATGCACCTGGTGATTGCTGGGATTCTCTTACTGTAAAAGGATTTTGCATAGTAATAATTCGCTTATCATTTTGAACGTAAATGAACCGACTGCTCATTCCCTTTCCATAGTTAAGACAGATTGTATTACTTTTTTTACAGTCTTGCGGTGTCAAGGTTTTGATCATTGACCAGGCTCTAAGCAATTCGATAACTTCTCTTATAATGTCATATTTTGTTTTTACGATACTACCATTATTGAAAGCGTCTTTTACATTATAAGGTGCTTTATATGAACAATCTCGAAAAGATAATTTCATGATTTAATCATCTGCTTCAGTCTTTTTTTATTGTTTTCAATATAATCTGAAATGTCATTCGGATTGTCAAGATCTACATCCATTTGCTGCATTATAGATGTTATTTTTCTAATAGTATTTTGAGAAATAGACGATTCATCTATAGAAAGTGAGGAAGTTAATTCATGAAGAACTAGTTCGTCATGTGACATATTAACGGCACTGGCCAGATTTTTCAACACATCTTTGCTTATAATATTGTCTTTTGTTGGCTTTTTGACTGTTAATTTTTTTTCTTGTAATAGAAGGTCTACTACTTTCTTATAAGTGGAATAAAACTCCTTATTCTCATCATTGTTAGATAATAACAATTTTGATGAAACAAACGATCTGGTTAACATCATATATAATGCGTTTCTATCCAAGACTTTATCAGATTTAAGCTCACCGTTTACCACACAGATAACAAACGGAAATTCCAGTCCTTTGATATTGTTTTGGTTGCTAATAAAGACAACATTTTCTGCATCAGTATTACGAGTTTCATAGCCCTTATTAGATTTCCAATGAAAGGTAGTATCTAGCTTATCGGAAACTTCATTTGCTTGTTGGTAGCCAATACTTTCATTTTTTTCTGTTAAGAAAATAACGGCTACATCAGAGGGGCTCATCGTTGGATTATCTTTTTTTAAATTTTTTATAGTATTGATTATATTGCCGACTATTTCCTCTTTTTTAGATAATACTATGTCTATCGCGTTTTCATTTTCATCAATGTTTTCAAATCTTCTGATGGGTGCTCTTGTTAGTGAGTACTCAATTGGGGTACTGTTTTGGTTTTTCTGAACTATATAACCACACGACTGCCACTCTTTATCCGAAAGCCATCGAATCACTTTTTTTTCTTGAAGTGCAAACCCAACTGATTGGGCAAACATAAATGTCCGTGGATCATTCCTGTAAACTCTATTCAAAAGAAAGTCCGGTTGTATGGTTTTTTCATTTAAATTAGAAAAAATATTCTGAAAAATATCGCCAGCAATAATAACCTTATCTTTTGTTACCTTTTCACATAAGTCAAAAAAACTTTCAGGGAAGTCTTGACTTTCATCTATTAGAATATCATCAAAACAAGGCTCAAAGTCATCCATTTGCCTAAGAAGCATAAGGGCATCATGACACACTTTATCGAAATCAATTTTAGGAAATCTCTGAAACCTCTGAAATGGAATTCCGTAGTATTGACAAATAAAAGCATATACTCCGGAATTACCATCAGAAGCGCTTCCCCATCCTCTCATTACCCATAAACGTTCATTCCACTTAATTTGTTCTGAAACTTGCATATAATCAAAAAATGAAATAACTCTATTATGTGTTTTGTGTTCCAAAATTTGATTGTAAAAAGTGAACGCTATCTTTGTCTTATTGGATATACCAGATACATATAAATTAACCAGTTTATGAAATAGAAGCTCAGTTTTACCCGTTCCTGCAAGGCCTTGCACTGTAATCTTTTTTTGAGGTTTGTCTTTATACATAAAGGATGTTTGATCAGAATCAAATAAAATTATCTGATTCTTAATCTTGTCAAGAGTATTTGTTGCTTCCTGTGGTACAAACGAATTGGCGTTATTAACTGATCCTATGGCAAGAGATAATATAATATTTGTTTTTCGAATTAAACTAGAATCTAATGTCCCGTTTTGTATTTTTTTAATCAATTCTTCTTGATTATTAATATTTGCAAATTCAATTATTTTTTCTTTTATATCACTTAAACGACCAATTTTCTTTTGGAATTTATATTTTGAAATCAGACTATTTAAATCTTCTAAAAAATTATTGGCATATTTTTTAAAAGCGTCATCATTCTGATTTCCAAAATTCAAAAAAAAGAATTTTCTATTTGGAATAAGTATAACGGCAGCTAATTCATATTCATAACTAAATTCTTGCTTATCTAAAAGAGGTGTATCAATAAGATATACAGGCTGATGATTTTCCCTTGAAAAACTAATTAAGGCTTCTTTTAATTCATTGATTCTTGGATTTTTTTCAAGGTGTTCTGATATATACTGAAAATAATTTTGCTCCATTATGTGCCATATCCTTTGGTTTTTATTTCATTATGACAGATTGTCCCAACAAGTACAGTCTCATAGTAGAAAAATTCTAAGATGCAACAAAACAGTATTCCAACAATTCTTGTAGACAGATAAAACTAGCGAGTATTTTCTTAAGATTCCCGTTCACCAGTGATTATACATGGCAATGACTGTCTACTTTTTATTGTGCTTGGTCAATACTTAATTCACCTGTATAATGGATTACGCAGGAAGTTTTAAGGGCGGTGGCTGTCTTTTCCCTTGTGAGGTGAGGCCCATGGGAACATGGAATAATCTTCAGGAAGGTTTCACAGTCAATGAGCGTCTTCCAGACACTCTCGTTGATGTTGCTGTTTGCAATGTTTATTTTGGCGTTGCTAACGTACATCGACAAAAGGAACAAATAAAAAAGCCGCCCTGCGTAACTTTGGCCAGTTACAGGGTAGCTTAATGCTGTCTTATTAACTTCGCCACCGCCTTTGAAGCGGCTTGCATGGGAAGTCCTGTTCTAGCGGGGCTTCCCTTTTCTGGTTACATTATAACATGACTATAACTGACTTTCGACTATTTTTAATCAGCTTTCTAGCAGCTTTTAGGGAACGTATGTTTGCCTTCTGTGCTACAATACAGGTAAAAGCTAACGGAAGTGATGAAATTGTTTACTGATGATGAACCGCATGGCGTGTTCTTCTTAATTGATAACAAGTCCTTTTATGCTAGTTGCGAAGCCGTTTTCCGGGGGCTAAATCCCTTAAAAGTCCCATTAGTGGTCCTTAGTGAAGCTGAAAATACCAATGGCGGACTCATTTTAGCCACGTCACCCGAAGCTAAGCACTTATTTCATCTTAAAGCCAACGTCTCCCGTAAACGTGACTTACCCAATGACCCCAGGTTGTGGGTCGTGCCACCGCGCATGAACCTTTATATTCAACGTAATTTGCAGATCAATCAGATCTTTCATCAATTTACCACTGAAAAAGAGGTTTGGCCGTATTCAATTGATGAAAGCATTCTTGATATGACCCATACTTGGCGGCTGTTTGGCAATTCCGTTCGCGAAGTGGCCCGCTTGATTCAAAAGACAGTTCGGCAAAAGCTAGGCTTGTATACCACCGTGGGAATTGGTGACAATCCGGTGCAAGCTAAATTAGCCTTAGACCTTTACGCTAAACATAATCATGAATTGATCGGTGAAATCCATTACGAAACTGTGCCGGATAAAATTTGGTCAATTACTGAATTAACGGACGTTTGGGGGATTGGCCCCCGTATGGCGAAACGTTTGAACCGCCTTCACATTCACAATATGTATGAGCTAGCCCATACCAACCCTTATTTACTCAAACAGCAGCTTGGCGTCATTGGTAGCCAGTTATTTGCTACGGCCTGGGGAATTGATCGCGCGCAAGTTACGGAACCAACTAAGGTTAAAGAAGCTAGCCTGGGTAATTCGCAAGTATTGCCACGAGATTATTTTAACCAAGTCGAAATTGAAACCGTCATTAAAGAAATTGGGGAACAGGTGGCGGCACGGCTTCGGCACCACCATAAATTGGCGGGGTGTCTATCGCTAAGCATTGGGTTTTCCTATGCCGCAGCCGAAACAGATGGCCGCGGTGGCTTTCACCAAGCTTTAAAAATTGACCCGACTAACGACAATCAAGTTTTGACGCAACAATTATTGTGGTTATTCCGTCAGAATTGGGAAGGTCAAGCTGTCCGGAATATTAGCGTTTATAGCAGTAAACTAAGTGCCAACTCCGGCCAACAGCTTAATTTATTTGAAACACCGCGTAACCAAATTCGCCGTAGCCGGTTAAACCAGGTGATTGATGAAATTCACCGGCAATTTGGGTTCACCAAACTAGTTTACGCGACCAGTTTATTAAAGGGAGGCACCGCTATCAAGCGGGCTTCACTAGTGGGCGGACATAATGGAGGCAATAGCTATGAATAGCGATATAGAGATTATTAAGGGGCGGTTAACCCTATTGTTTAAGCGGCGTCCCCAAACCCGCTATTGGTTAATGTTGACTAATGATACCTACGATCAGACCTATAATCTGTTTTTTAACAGTCAACGGGCTAATGAGCGCTTGCAATCCGTTCCCTTACATAAATTAGCACACTATGATTTAGCTGATTTAGAAAAGCTGTTAAAAGCATTACGACAAGATATAAAGCTAACGATCGAATTTGTCGGCTTTACAGGAGAACGGTGGCCGGCAAGTCAAAAGCTGATTCAACGAAAGCGGGTGCCCCTTGAATAACCAAGACTTTGATTTAGGCACGGTTAAGCATTTTTTTGAACACGATTATCATGACCGGGGCATGATGAAATGGCAGGGGTTCTATTTATCTGATCATACTGCCACTTTAAACCAACAGAACCAGCAGTTGAATGCAGTATACGTTCCAAGACCGCAACAATCCTTAGCAGTAATTACCGAGGTATTGGCGGACGCATATCAGCGTCAGCAACCAGTGACCATTCAATTAAAAACGGTTGACCAAAACAACCGTCATTTGCCAGATATCACCACCTTGATCCATGGCTACAATGCCAATGAGATTGTGGTTGATTCTGATCGGTTTATCCCACTACTAGAAATTCGAAATATAGTTTATAAAGGAGAAGTATAAACATTTAGTGGTTGATCTGTCCTTCATATTTAAATGCATTTTTTGCCCTACATTCTGAGATATCTAACCTTTAGAAGTCAACTGTACAACACTATAGAGTATAATTTAGTAAGATGGATTAACATTAAAGTTATAACAATCTATAAGATTGGAGAATATTAAATTGTTCATATCAAGTGTTGAAATAACAAACTTCAGAACTTTTAAGGAAAAACAAATAATTCGTTTTACAGAGGGAATTAACATTTTAGTTGGGCCCAACAATATTGGAAAAACCACGATAATATCAGCGATAAGATTAATCTTCGACAAAAATAAATTTGGATTAGATATAAATGATTTTAGTAAGACTGAAACAAAAGAAGAATTGAAAAACTGCTCTCCTAAAATCACTGTGTCAGTTAACTTGCAAAAATCAAACAAAGAAGGTAGTGATAGCGACGATCTTCTAGCAATACGCAATTGGCTGACTGATATAGATAATCCATATAAGGCAAAGATTACTATGCAGTTTCAACTTCCAACTAAATATGAAAAAGCATATTTGGACGCCGTAAAAGACTTAGACGATATAGGCAGTGTCTGGTTAGAGTTGGAAGATGAGTTTCTTCCAAAATACCAAAGAAAATATTTTGTAGGAGAGTCCGCACAACCATTAATGGATAATTCGTTAAGTCGTTTTAATTGCCAATATTTGCCAGCTATTCGAGATGCTGAAAAAAGAATGAATTCGGGAAACAAATATCTACTCAATAAACTTTTAAATTTTTTCATTGATTACGATTTAAAAAGCAATAAAGAGTTGAAAAAACCTGACATCGAAAAGATGATGCAAAAGCGACATAAAGATTTTCATGATCTGGCTGTGAGACTATTGAATAATCTTAGCCCTAGATTTAAAGAGGGTAAAAAGGAAATGCTGAAGTATTCAAGCCAAACCGGGGCTACTTTTGATGGTGAAGAACCAGAATTCAATAGTGCGTTAAATGATCACGATATCCTAAAAGAATTTAGTTTAGTTGTTAAAAATGGTGAATCAAATGTGCCAATAAATTTAAATGGGCTAGGATATAACAATTTAATTTATATTTCTTTAGTATTAGCTGAACTTCAGCAAAGTCGCGACAATTCTTATTTTGGTGACAATTCAAGTGTTTTTCCATTTCTATTAATAGAAGAACCTGAGGCACATCTTCATCCTGATATGCAATATGATTTTTTGAAATTTTTACAAAATAATATCAAGGATGGTACAACTAGTGAAACAGCAAAGCAGGTGATTATAACCACGCATTCTCCTAATATTACAGCTGCTGCTAGTTTAGATGATCTTATTGTTCTCAGTAAATATAAAAGTGGTGTTAAAATTGGATATCCTGGGGAAACGTTTATCGATAATCCAAAAGACAAGAAATTTGTAGAACGATTTTTAGATGTCACACGATCCAATTTGTTTTTTACTAATCAACTTATTCTTATTGAGGGGTTAGCGGAACAAATGCTAATACCGCAATTTATGAAAGCCGATACATCTAACATACAAAACAGACATATTTCTATTATTAATTTGTCGGGGCGCTATTTCATTCCCTTTTTAAGAATGTTTGATACAAATAAGAATCCTAATACCGCAATATATAAGCAGATTGCCTGTCTAACGGACTTAGATCCTGTTCAAGGAAAGCAAAACAAATCCTGTCCGCCAATATTCCAAACGGAACCTGACAGCAAAAATCCGAATATAGAAAGTATCAAGGCTTTGAAATCGGCTAATATTAAAGTGTTCTCACAAGATGAAGATTCTGGCTATAAGTCTAATGAAGGTTGGACGTTTGAATATCAGTTGTATATGGATAATCCTGATCTAATGCCATTGATCTTTCACGATTCTATGAGATATTGTGATGCATGGGAAAATTTGAAAAAAATGAGCAGTAAAAATCTGAGTATTGAAAAAATATCGAATACTTTCCAGAACGAAAGATCTAAACAAATGGACGAAATACTCAAGGAAAATCACAATACTAATGATTTATCAGAAATTACTGATCCCAAGTTAATTAAGCTATATCTAGGAACAATGTTTCTATATTCAATTAAAGATAAGGGCCTTTATGCGCAAGAACTTTCCGAAGAAATAAGTAGTGGTAAATCTATTACAGTGCCAAAATACATCAAAGAATGTTTCGAATGGATGGCAGATAAAAATGGATTATAAAAGAGTATCATCTCATGAGAACATAAATATTAATCAAAATTTCTTGGTATCAGCTGGCCCCGGCTCAGGGAAAACAGAATTCTTAGTAAACCATATTCATCACATAATTAAAGAGTCTGGAAAAATAAACACATTAAGAAAGGTATTGGCGATTACTTATACGAATGTTGCAGCCGATAATCTTTCAAGGCGTATTGGATATACATCTGGTCTTACGCAAGTTTCAACAATACACAGCTTTCTATCAGAATTTATACTTTTACCATACTCATGGTTATTAGAAGGCAAATATTCTTTACCAAAGAAGCTCACAATTACCCCTCATCAATTAGCGAGTTTTTCTGATTTTAAAGAGCTTTGCCAAAAATATAAATGCCAGTATATGACATATTATGACAATATTCGGGATCGTATTTCTTCAAGTATATATTTTAAGAAGCTGAATGATCATTACAGTCTTACTATTGATCAGAAAGATACACGAGTTCCAAATAAAAGGTATCATATTAAAAATGATCCTAAATTTTTTATGGAATATAAACAATCATGTTGGAAAAACGGCATCATCAATTACGATGATGTTTTGTTGTTATCATTAATCATTTTAGAAAACAATCCATTTGTTGCTAAACTGATTTCTAATAGTTTCCCATTTATCTTTATTGACGAATTTCAAGACACTTCAATAATCCAAGCTGAAATCATTAGTATTTTAGCTGATAATGGAAGCAAAGTAGGAGTTATTGGCGATGAGAATCAATCAATTTATGGATTTGCGCATTCAAGTCAGGAAACCTTTAGAAAATTCAGTCTACCGAAACTAAACAAATATTGCATTAATATAAATCACCGGAGCAGCGACCCGATAATTAAACTTTTAAATGGAATTACAGAAAATTCTGGGAAGGATCCTCAAATTTTACAGAACATACCAGGTCCTAAGCCAACTATAGTGGTTGGAGAACCTAGATTAGTTGTTAATTGGTTTTTAAAAAATCACCCCCAAAACTCAGCATGTTCCAAGATGATCATTAGTTACAGTAACGACTATATTGAACAAATAAACCCGAATTACAGTGCCCCTTCTAAAAAAATTAAGGATAATATCAATAAGATGCGCACTGATGATAGAGGAAGATTCATCTATAGTATTATAAAATCACTTAAGTTAGCTTCTGAGGGTCAAATAAACGCCGGTATTTCATCTTTCTTCCGTTCTTACGAAAAAACAAATGCTGACGAAAAATATGTCATATCAAAGTTTTATTATGCTTACAATAAAATTAATAATTACTTGAATCGTGATATTAGTACATGGTTCAACGAGATTCTTCTTGATAAGAATATTCATGAAGCAAATTCTGATAACATTTCGAAAATAATGAAGAAGATTACAGGAAGAAATAAATGCTTTTTAGGGTTGAAAGTCAAATATTTATTGTCTGATGTTCCCTTAGAAGGTACTAACTCCGAATTTAGGACTATTCATCAATCCAAGGGTGATGAAGCAGATGAAGTGCTCATTATGATAGATGACACTGGCAAAAAAAGAGAAAGTAATTTTTCGTTTTTACTAAACCCAAGCCTTAGTGGAAGTAATGAGGATGACAGGGTTTATTATGTTGCAATGAGTCGCGCAAGACATGAACTGTTTTTTTCTATTCCGTCGTTAAACAAAAATATAAGAAAGCAGATTGAAGCCACTGGTTTAGTTAAAATTCAGGATATTCTTGATATATTAAATTCCGAAGTCTAAATGCAAATTATTTTGCGTACAATAACCTGGTGAATAAAAGCAAAGGAGGGAACTGTTTTTATGCTAGAACTATCGTTTGAAAAAGAAGTTGTTAAAACCTTAACGACCGGAAGTAATCAATGGGTGGAGCGAAAAGACCTATATGGTGCGACGCCGGATCAATTATGGGCTAATTTTCGTGATAAATTAAATAACAATAACTATGCTAAATTGCAGGGACACCCTTTAACTGATACCGAATTTAATCAGGTTAAACGGGCGATTGAGGTCCGGACACCTTACGAAGCAGCTAAGTTACTAGCCGCCGAAAATGGCATTGGCAAAGTTGAAGTTGAACGTGATGATGCTAAGCTGGGCACGGTGACGCTCGAGTTGTTTTGGAAAGCGGACGTTGCTGGCGGTAAATCTAGTTATGAAGTGGTACGGCAAGCAGTGCGACCACGGTTAGCTGGTACTCAAGATGTCGATCCTGATCGCCGTTTTGACGTAACCCTATTGATTAATGGGTTACCCTTAATTCAATTGGAACTAAAAAAAGCCACGGTCGAACTTAACCAGGCTTTTAATCAAATTGAAAAATACTCGCAGGAAGGTAAATATACGGGAATTTACTCGCTGTTGCAAATGTTTGTGATTATGACGCCGGATAGTACGGCGTATTTTGCGAATGCCGAACCGGATCATTTCAATAAAGCCTTTTTGTTCAATTGGCGAACGCGGGATAATCACCCCGTGGAAAACGGCTTAGCGTTTACGCGCCAAGTCCTTAATATTCCCATGGCCCACAAAATGGTCAGTGAATATACGGTCATCGACCAAGAACGTCAGAGCTTAATTCTCTTACGGCCTTATCAGATTTATGCGATTGAAGCCGTGATGCACCGGATTCACGACCATCAAGATGGCTTTGTTTGGCATACCACGGGTTCTGGTAAAACACTCACCTCATATAAAACCGCTAAATTAGCTGCGCAAGATCCCGGTGTCGATAAGGTCATCTTCTTAGTTGACCGGCGGGATTTAGACGAACAGACAACCAGCAACTTTAGTGCCTATGCCGCCAATGATGATATTGCCATTAACGAAGCCCAAAACACCGGTGATTTAATGCGTAAATTGCAACAAAATGACGGTAAGGTCTTGGTCACCTCGATTCAAAAACTTCATCGGGCGGTCAAAAAAACGCAAGCCCAGCTGGCAACCGGTAAGCAATCCCGCTTTAGTAAAACTTTAAAGCAACGGGTGATCTTCTTTGTTGACGAAGCCCACCGGTCGCAGTTTGGTAAGATGCAAAAGGAAATTCGAGCAGCGTTTATCAATAGTAACTGGTATGGTTACACTGGCACCCCCATTTTTAATGAAAATAAGAAACAGCTCAAAGGTGATCTAGCAGTTACGACGGAGGAGCTATTTGGTAAAGTCTGTCATGTTTATAACTTGCGAGACGCCTTAGAGGACCAAGCCGTGTTACCGTTTAACGTGGAACACGTAACGACGATTGGGAAAGACACGTTAATAACCCGGGCCCTCGAAAAAGAAACTCAGCGCGTCAAAGCGCGTCGTGATAAGCAAGGCCGCCTGCTGAGTACGGCTAATGAAGCGAAAATTCAAGCCAAGATTCAAGCGATGTCAGTCAAGGACTTGGAAGAAACGTATTTAACTCCGGCTGACTTTGAGACTGATGAACATATCCAACAAGTTGTTCAATATATTTTACAAAAAGGCCCACGTAAAACCAGCTTGGGGCATGGCAACTACAATGCGATTTTAACCACCAGCTCCATTGAAATGGCGCAACGCTATTATCAAGCCTTTAAAGCCGCGAAAAAGACTACTCACAATCAGCTAGATCCTGATTGGCCCCGAATTGCGATTACTTATTCATTAAGTGAAAACGAAGATCAGAGTGCGCACAAACATGACCAAATGGCCACCATTTTAAAGGATTATAATCAGCAGTATCACACTAATTTTGATTTAGCCGATTTGAATCTCTATAACGAAGATGTCGCAAAACGGGCTGCCCGGCGTGAGGCGGTCTTTGCTCATTTGCAACCCGATCAGGAAATTAATTTAGTGATTGTGGTGCGACGATTATTAACAGGTTTTGATGCCCCTCGGCTAAACACGCTCTTTGTTGACCGCACCTTAGCTTATCAAGAACTTATTCAAGCCTACTCACGCACCAACCGGCTCCAAAACCGGGAGTTAAAACAAGAAGGCCAAATTGTGACCTTTCGGGTGCCGGCAATCATGGAAGCGAATGAACGTGAAGCTTATAAGTTATATAGTGGCGAAGGCTCTTTTAATGTCATCATTCGTCCCACTTATCAGCAGGCCGTCTTAAAATTTCAAAAGGCCGTGGTCGCTTTAAAAGCCATTGCCCCAACGCCGACGGCGGCCGATGACCTTAAAGGAACTACTGCCAAGGTACAGTTTGTGAAAGCCTTTCGCCAAGTGAATCAACAATTGAACTCACTATCGATGTACAACGATTTTACTTGGAAGAACAGCGAAAAGGCCTTTGGTATCGCTCAGCCCGAAGTAGAATCCTATACAGGTAAATATCTGCGAATTAAAGCGGCAGTTACTAACCAAGAGCCCGAGAAAGTTCCCGAAGAATTAGCCGCCTTAGACTTTTCCTTAGCCGTTGGCTCAGTCGTCTTAGTGGATTATGATTATTTGACGCAATTAATTCAAGATTGGATTGATGAACAGCAACAGTACTCGACACCCGATCAGGCCCAAGCGCATATGACGGATTACCTGCAAAATAGTGCCAAAGTACAGGCTAGTTTGAATAAATTAGCGGAAACGCAACCGCAACAGGCCCAATTAATTCGCGAAGCCATGCCTTATATTGAACAACAACTGCAACAGTCGCAGCAACAGAGTACTCAAAATCAAACTCCAGTAGCGTTAAATGCTCGGGAGTTGGTGACTGATTACGCCCAGAGACAATTGGTCAAAAAAACGACGGCCTTTGCCCACACGTGGGGCTTAGATCAAGCAGCCCTATTGCGAGTGGCGCGTGAACACACCGTAGGTACTGATGAATGGCATCATGAACAAGAATTAACGCAGTCAGCGAATTTAGCAGCGGCCTTACAAGCTCAAACTGCCACTGGACCGAAGATTCCAGCTATTTTACCACTATACCGGATTAAGTCCCAGGCCGCTTGGCGACAGTTTATTGAACACGATTTAGCAATTTATCTACAAAAATAAGTGAGGTTAAACAATGTCAGAAAAAACAACTCAAGCTAGTCAACTTGAAAGCGCCCTATGGAATGCGGCCGATGTCTTACGCGGGAAAATGGACGCTTCTGAATATAAAAATTATTTATTGGGGTTAATTTTTTATCGGTTTCTATCTGAGAAAACCTTAACGACCTTTAGTGATTGGGCAGGCGAAACCGAAAATGTCACCCGGAAATATGCTCAGTATATGGATCCTCAGTTTGAATTGGAAGGCGTCTCGGTGCAGCCCAGTTTAGTGGAGTATTTGCAAAACACGCTCGGTTATTTAATTCAACCACAAGCGTTGTACACCACCCTGATTGGCAAGATTCAAGCCCATACTTTTGCGTTAGATGATTTATCCCAGGCACTTCATGATCTGGAACAGTCGACGCAAAATCTGTCTTCAGCGCAAGACTTTTCGGGCTTGTTTGCCGATGTGGATTTAAGTAGTAATAAATTAGGCAGTTCTTTACAACAACGAAACCAAACTATTAGTGATACTATGTTAGCTTTAAATGCGATTGATCTTATCCATCATCAAGGCGACGTCTTAGGTGACGCCTATGAATACTTAATCGCGCAATTTGCCAGTGATTCTGGTAAGAAGGCGGGTGAATTTTATACTCCACGGCAGGTGTCCGACATTATTGCCCAGATTGTGACTTATCAGCGCAATGCAGGTGACAAACAAGTTCGAACTATTTATGATCCAGCGGTTGGTTCTGGTTCGCTGCTATTAAATGTCGGACAGCACGTGCAAGACCCCAATTTAGTGAGTTATCACGGCCAAGAATTGAACACCACGACCTATAACCTGGCCCGTATGAACCTAATGTTACATGGAGTCTCGTATGACGATATGCACTTACGCAATGGTGACACGTTAAGTAAAGATTGGCCGGTTGACGAGCCTTACTTATTTGATGCCGTCGTTATGAACCCGCCCTACTCGGCGCACTGGGATAACAGTGACAAACGTTTGTCTGATCCCCGCTTCCGTGATTATGGCGTCTTACCACCTAAATCTAAAGCCGACTTTGCCTTTCTGCTACACGGCTTTTATCATTTGCAGGAACACGGGACTATGGGCATTGTCTTACCCCATGGCGTGTTATTTCGGGGGGCTAAGGAAGGCAAGATTCGCCAAAAGCTCCTGTTAGATAACCGGATTGATGCCATTATTGGACTACCCGCCAATATTTTTCATTCCACTGGTATTCCAACGTTAATCATGATTTTAAAGAAACACAAAACCACTGACGACGTCTTGTTTATTGATGCGTCCCGGGAATTTGAAAAGGACAAGAATCAAAATAAGCTAACGGCAGCCAATATTCAAAAAATTGTGACCACTTATCAAAACCGGCAAGATGTCGATAAATATGCCCATGTGGCCTCACCGGCAGAAATCAAGGAGAATGACTACAACTTAAATATTCCGCGCTACGTTGATACGTTTGAACCGGAACCCGAGATTGATCTGGACCAAGTTAAAGCTGATCTGAAGCAACTGGACGAGGAAATCAGTCAGAATGAACAAGCCTTTAATGAATTAGCTAGCCAGTTAGTGACCACCCAGGTGAATGATCAGTCAAAACCGGAGGCCCACAATGAAAGATAACCAAGCTAAATATCCGCAATTAAGATTTAAAGGTTTCACTGATCCTTGGGTACAGCGGCAGGTTGGTGACTTCTTAACTGAGAGTCGAATTCCAGGGTCTAATGGTGCGATCTCAAAGAAACTTACGGTTAAACTTTGGGGTAAGGGCGTTATCCCTAAGGAGACTGTTACAGACGGTAGTGAGGCAACGAAATACTATGTTCGTAAAGCTGGCCAATTCATGTATGGGAAACTTGATTTTCTACATGCGGCATTTGGAATTGTGCCAGAAAACCTTGATGGATACGAATCTACGCTAGATTCACCGGCGTTCGATATTGCCAACTTAAACAGCACATTTCTAATGGATACTGTGATGCGCAAGAGCTTTTATTTGTATCAAGGAAATATTGCTAATGGTTCTAGAAAGGCAAAGCGTATCCACGTTGATACCTTTTCAGATATGCCGATTGATGTGCCAACATTGGATGAACAAGATAAAATAGGATATTTCTTTGATCAGCTAGATAATCTTATCACTGCTAACCAGCGTAAGTTAGATTTGCTCAAGGAACAGAAAAAAGGCTACTTGCAAAAAATGTTTCCAAAAAATGGCGCAAAAGTTCCTGAATTGCGATTTGCGGGGTTTGCTGACGATTGGGAAGTGCGTAAGTTAAAAGACGTTTTAGACATATCCAAAACCAAAAATAAAGCTCAGCAGTATGGAAAGGTCGATGTTCTGTCTGTATCTCGAGAAGTTGGAACTGTTAATCAAATAAAATATCAAGGTCGATCGTTTGCTGGATCTGACCTTTCTAATTACAAGGTAGTCCAAGGCGGTGAATTAATATATACCAAAAGTCCACTTAAAGGCGCTCCCTACGGAATATTTCAGGTCGCGACTATAAAAGGAATTCTATCCCCTTTATATGCTGTGTATACGTCTACAGATAAAGCTTATACGCCATTTGTAGCGATGGCATTGAAAAACGATAATATCGCTACACACTACCTAACTCCATTAGTCACAAAAGGCGCAAAAAATACTATTAATGTGACTGATGAAGGAGCATTAGAAGGAAAAATACAATTTCCAAGTATTTTGGAACAAAAACAAATTTTTATATTTTTCAAACAACTAGACGATACTATCGCTCTTCATCAGCGTAAGCTTGAAAAACTCCAAGAACTTAAAAAAGGGTATCTACAAAAGATGTTTTGCTGATTCTTAATTTGATCAAATTTAGGATCCTATGAAACCCCATGACTTAATTTTTATTGTGCTTGGTCAATACTTAATTCACTTGTATAATGGATTACGCAGGAAGTTTTAAGAGCGGTGGCTGTCTTTTCCCTTGCGAGGTGAGGCCCATGGGAACATGGAATAATCTTCAGGAAGGTTTCACAGTCAATGAGCGTCTTCCAGACACTCTCGTTGATGTTGCTGTTTGCAATGTTTATTTTAGCGTTGCTAACATACATCGACAAAAGGAACAAATAAAAAAGCCGCCCTGCGTAACTTTGGCTAGGTTACAGGGTGACTCAACTATCATTTCTTAACTAATGCCACCGCCTTTGAAGCGGCTTGCGCGGGAAGTCTTGTTAGCGCAAGACTTCCTTTTTCTATTACATTATAGCATGTCCCTTAAAAACTGGCTAACGTTTTAGGCTTTGATCAGGTTCAGAATCTGGTTGTTTAATTTCTGGATTCTGTTTAGCAAATGATTTCAGTTGTTTTTGAGTTCGCTCACTGATTTCTTCATGTATCTCATGTAACTGGTTTTTAAATTGTGTTTTTTGTTGTGGATTAGTCATTTGCTGAACTTGTTGTTGCAAGCTTTGATAGGACTTATTCAGTGACTGAGCTGATAGCTTTTTTAGATCATGCTCAGGTTCTTTTTGTGCTTCTTGTAAGCCTAGTTGTTTGGTTAACCCGTCACTAAGCTCAATCACTTTGTTGCTAACTTGCTGGATTTCACTTAAAGCACTATGGATCACAGCTGTATCTTTAGCCCAGGTAGCCACATAACCGAGTGAATAGTTACTGGTATCAACGCCAATATTTTGCATGGCAACATATGCGACCGCTTCGGCTTGGGTTTCCTGATAGGCTCGTGGGCGATCTTTAAAGGCTGATTTTAACCCATGTAACTGACTATGCGCATATTCGTGATATAACGTCTTTAGTTTCAAAGCATTGTCGGGCTCATCGCCACCAATGACGATTTCATTAGTGCTGGGTTGAAAATACCCCTTAGCCCCATTTAGCGTCGCTAAAGGAACTTCACTGACTTTAAGGTCGGGTTGCTGGTTTAAATAATCTTTGAACGCGTTATATAAGCTTGTCACATTCTGATGATCAGCCAAATTTTCTTTGACAAAGTCTTTAGCGCTTAGGACGGGTTCACCACTAGTTTGTGCCACGTCGAAGATGGGCAGGTAACGATAACCAACAATGGCCCGTTCGTCGGTAGTATCAAGTCGCTTTTGCTCAGCGGGTGTCAATTTCTTAATAATTGGGGCCGCAATTCGAATGGACTTAGCGCCCTTATTAACGGTGCGGTTAAAATCTGTTTGCCATTGCTTAAATCCCGCGACTTGAGTGGCTTGCGGATTTTGCGCATAAATCAAATCAATGTTTCTGGCGCTATAATGATGGAATTTAGCCAAGGTATTGAGGTACTTTTTAAATTGGCCACTATCGGTTAATTTTAGGATTTGTTGTTCAGCCTGGGCGACTAATTGTGCTTTCCAGGCTTTAACGTCGGCTTTACTCGGCATTGTCTACCCCTCCTCATCTTCAAAAATATCATTCAATGTCGGCAATGATCTTATTTGAATCGGGGTCGTGCCATAAAGGGCAACGTAGCCATCGGCTAATTTTTGCCAAGCCACTTGATAATAAGCCCCATTTCCAGTAATTTCTTTTAAATATTTGTAGGTTCCTTTAGTCTGCAAAACCGGTAATTCACTCCCAATGACTGTTAATTCGTTATCCATTTCATGATCTCCTTTGCTTTGTTAATCTCACTCGTTGTTCAGGTTTGCTTTGGGTGCTTTAAAGCGAACCTGAACAACGGGTTCACCAACCGGAACGTAGTGTAGGGCGGTAGGCAGGTTCTAATCAAAATCAAAACTTAATTTATGGCCGTCAAGCTTTAACTTGGCGTCAAACGACTTTCCTTTTTTGCTCTTGAACCCCTTTAGTTTGCTGGTTTCCCCCTTAGTGATTAAGGCTTTGATCGCAGTTTTACCGAGGGTTTTACTGCTCCATTTCTTGGGCAGGGTAAAGTCTTCGCCTTGCTTAGGCTTTACAATGTAAAACTTCTGTTTATTTAAAACGGTCGCTTGCGGTGTTTCTAAGAAGACCTCGGCGGCTTTTTGGGCTTGCTGCTGATGATCGATTTGTTGCTTAATGGCTGCACTGCCAGTTAATTGCGTGGGAACATCAGCGATCAACTTTGCCACGAACTTTTTGATTTGGTTCAAAAAGTTATCTGGGGTACGTTCTTCGGTACTGATTTGTTGTAACGCTTGCTCCCATTTAGCCGTCATTTCTGGGCTAGTTAGCAAGGGTTCGAGTTCCACCGCTTTACATAAAGTAATTCCGGCTTCACTGACGTGTAGCTTGTTCTTTTCAGTAACTAAATAGCCGCGTTTCTTTAACACTTCCAGCACATTGGCCCGGGTTGCACTTGTCCCAATTCCTTGCACATCTTTAAGAATAGCCTGGGCTTCTTCATCATCAAGCGTTTTGCCGGCGGTCTTCATGGCCGTAATCAGGGTACCTTCGGTAAAGGGTACCGGTGGTGTCGTTTCTTTTTGCGGCGTTTGCAGATTTGCTTGAACTTGGTCGCCTTGGTGAACGATCGGTAGGGTGGCTGCCTCTTGCTGGTCGGCTTTGTGATCATCAAATAAAGCTTGCCAACCTTGCTTAGTTGGCACCTTACCGGTTGCTTTAAAATTGGCGTCGCCAACCTGGGTGATAATGGTGGTTTCTTCGTACTCGTACGGATCAGCAAACATCGCTAACGTCGTTCTTAAAACCAAATCATAGACCTGTTGCTGTAATTTAGGTAAGGCAGCTAATTGATCTTTAGTCGGGACGACTTTAGTCATGATAATGGCGTAGTGTTCTTCAACTTTTTTTCCATTAACATAACGCTGGTTTGGTGTGGTATTGGTTAAAGAGACTTGCGTAGAGACTAACCCCAGATACTTCGTCAGATTAGCCACTAAATAATCAAATTCTTCATCAGTGATATAAGCACAATCGGTTCGGGGATAGCTAAGAAATTTAGCTTCGTATAAACTCTGAATGGCCGCTAAGGTTTGGCTTGCACTGGCATGATACCGTTTGTTCATGGCACTTTGCAGACTAGAAAGCGAAAACAACTGTGGACTGGCGCTTTTTTTAGCCTGCTTTTGCACGTCCTTGATTAAACCGTCCTGTAAGCCTTTCTGAACGTGTTTAGCTTGCATGAATGTCATTAGCCCTGCTTCGTCTTTAAACCGCTGATAGGGGTCTAATTTTGCGACGAATTTTTGCTGATTAGCTAAAATTTCCGCATTCAGTTCCAAATAGGGTTCTGGCTTAAAGTTTTTGATGAGTTGGTCTCTTTGATAAACCATATACAAGGTTGGCGTCTGCACGCGACCAATTGAGTACACCCCGCGTACCCCTTTTTGTCTTAACAACAAAGTATATAAGGGACTACCATTCATTCCAATTAACCAGTCGCTAATTTGACGGGTTTGGGCTTCTTTATAAGACAAATAGTCTTTGTGCCAATCGCCAAGATTTTTGAATCCGGTAATAATGGCGTCTTTTTCCAAACTATTCAACCATAGCCGCTTAATGGTCTTCTTTTTAACATCAATATGAGCTTGGTTCATGATTGACCACGCAATATTGGAACCTTCTCGACCGCTATCGGTGGCAACAATAATGGTATCGGCTTTCGTTAACAGGTCTTTAACGATCTTGAATTGCGCTCTTTTACTAGTTGACACTTCAAACTTGTATTTGTCGGGGAAAATCGGTAAATTAGATAAGGCCCATTGCTGGTATTTCTGATCATATTTATCCGGTGTGGCTAGTTCAACTAAATGTCCGAGACCATACGTCACAAGCGTATTTTCGGGCAAAACAGGGTCACTAACCGTATAGTAACCCTGTTTTTTTGTGCTCTTTTGAAAGGCTTGGACGTATGAACGGGCTTGACTGGGTTTTTCAGCTAAGATAACAGTGGTCATGTTCGTTCACTCCTTGTGATTAAGCTTCTGTTCTAATTCTGTTTTGCCTTGTTCAGATGCTTTCAACCAAGTTTCACGGCGCAATTCTTGTTGTTGCTCTATCGATTGTTGCTTCAAATAATGTTGATACCGGTTGATGGCTTTGAGATCTGCATAGGCTGACCAACGGAATAATAAGCCACCCAGCAGTAAAACTAAGGCCATTAGCGCAGTTCCTAAAAAATCGGTATGGTTCGCCGTGAAAAGCTCTTGGTATAAATCCATTAACATGAGGTAAATTCCCATTATATAGAAGACCATGCTAACTAAGTTATCAAAATAGTAAGACAACTTAGTCCGCCGTGAAGGTGTTGCAAAAGGGTCGGTTCGCATATCTTTTTTGGCTTTTTCCAATAACCAGTGTGCGATTTTCTTCATAACTATTTTTCCTCCTAGTGGTTACGGAAATAATTTTGAAACATTCTCATGGCACCCATACCAGCACTTTTAGTCACACCGGTTGAAGCCCAAAAATCTTTAACGGCGTCAGGTGTTTTGACCACCAGAAAACCGAATCCGATTGAAGCAATAAAAGCAATAAACCCGTATTTAGCCATATTAGTGAAACACCATACTGATAGTGACATACAAAGCACCTGGCTAATAATAGAAGCATTGTAATAAATGTACTTCTTCCACCACGTGCCACTGTAATCAAAGCTTTCTGTCGCCATGCTCATTGCAGCTAAAGGAATCGTCAGGTTGTACCAAGCCATATCAGCCACAAACACACACATCTTGATAAAGAACACGACGGTTACGACAGTGAAGATTAGTAGAAACAAAATCTGTAAGGGTAGTGAAATACCAACATCTTTTAACCCAGGAACCTTATTCATACCGGTAATTGATTTAGCAGTAAACTTCTGATCAGAACTAAACATATACTTTAGCAGGGGCAAGGTAATTGAACCTTGAATAAAGCCCTGTAAGAACACGAATACTGGGATTACGGCCGCTGATTTAATCCCGTCCATGATGATATTAGCCCAAGTGACATCGGTGCTTTCGTCCGCCTCTTTTAGAATTGTCATCACAATACGCCCAAGGACAACCACGACTACTAACGATGTCGCAAAGGACAGGAAGATGGCATACCACGTTTTAACAATTGGCAAACTTTGATTGGCTTGGTCAATAATGGCCTTGCAGATGTTGAATAAACCGTCCAGCAAACCAGATAATGCCCATTCAAAAAATTTAGCAATCGCTCCCTGAACTAATCCTGAAATGTCACCTAAAACAAACATATCTATCACTTCCTTTTTTGCAATTCAAAACTCCCTAATCCGTTATCTGCTTTAGCAGACTTATTAATTGCTTTAGCCTTATAACCATCGCTAATTTGAGTTAATTCAAACTTTTGATTTTTCTCATCATCAGTATCTACTTTTAAATATTCTTTACCGGAAGTATTGCTGACTGAATAAGTGGCATTTACATTCATCAAAGGGCTTTCAATAATCATTGTTTTTTTATTGAATTGGGTTTTGTAGCTTTGACCTTTTTGGTTGAGATACCATTTGTTACTTTGCAAATCTTGTGCTGTAGACTTTCCGCAAGCGGTAAGACCAACAGCAATCAGTAACACTGTCATCACGGCGATTATATATTTGCGATATTTTTTCATTAATATGTCCTCCATTATCCAAGTAGGTTGTTGTCGTCTTCTTTTGGCGCCTCTGTTTGACTATCTTTATTTGAAACTCTTTCTAAGTCGCTGTCTAGGTTGTCCTGTTGTTGCTCCTCCTCTGTTTGAGACATCTCGTTTGCGGCTTCTTTTTGAGCAGTCTCCTTTAATTTTGCTTTCCATTTTTCTACCTTATCCTTAAAGTTGGTTTCTTGACTGGTTTCTGGTTGGCCTTGATAATCGTTCTGTGACAAGTTAACCAAATGATCGGCCCCCGGAAATAGTTTAAATTGGAACGCTTTTGTAGCTTTGACTGGTCGCGCATTACTAAAGATTAATAAGCTCTGATCTTCGGGCATACGCATAATTTCATCAGGTGTCATCAGCGAACGGCTCGTATAGCTGTAACTATCGCTTTTACTATGACTCTCTTCCTTGCTATGACTGGTACTCTCACTACCGGTTTCCACTTTTACGGTCGATTTACCTAACAAATCACTAAAGTATTTCGCAGTCACATCATTAGCGGCATTCAAGCAAATTTTAACGGCATGATTACCTAAGATACTCTCGGCTTTATCCTTGCCATACAAGGCTTGTAGCTGGGTTAAGGTCTGACAAATGGTCGTCACGCCAATACCGTACCCTCGACACGTCGCTAGGAACTCCTCATACTTGGGAAACTTGCCTAAATTGACAAATTCATCAAGGATAAAGTCGACTTGGTGGGGTAATTTAGCGTGATGATCGGCGGCTAGTTTGTATAATTCATCAAACAATTGTGAGAAAAACAGATTGATGAAGCTTTCATAAGTGTTATCCATCACGGGAATAATCACATATAGCACCACTTTGTCGTTGCCAATCTCTTTTAAATCAAAATCTGAAAAGCTGGTAAAGTCGGCCACTTCTTGATCGACAAACTTCGAAATGGTTGCCAGCAAACTTTCAATAATACTAGCTTTCATTTCCCCCTTGGCCTTTTTGAACCCTAACTCATAAGCGCGTCTTGCTGGATCAGTCATGGTTAAATCAAGAAACAAGGTGTCTAACGGACTATCTGCACCCTTTTCCTCGGCTTCGACATCGTTTTCTTGCAATACTTGGGTCACACCGGCCAAATTCCGTTGTTCCGGTGATCGGTGGTTCATGACAAACAGGATTAAAGCCTTCAAAAGCTGTCTTTGGGTACTAAACCACACATCTTTTTTGCCTTCGGCATTTTCACTCTGAACGATCTTGGTGGCGACGGTTTCAGCTTGAATATCCCGTTGAATATAATCAAAAGGATTGTAGCGATCACTGTGCGCCATGTTGGCAAAGTTGACGACATGTACTTGATAGCCTTGGGCTAGTTTGACACCGGCCGTCTTTTCGTATAATTCACCTTTCGGGTCGGTTACGACAATGCTGTTCTCCGTTTCGTTAAACAGGTTGGTAATGACGACTGACTGGGTCTTATATGATCCAGGGCCCCCGACCACAAAAATGTTCCGGTTGGGTTTGGTACTATTATTCTGGTAAACAATCTGTTTATCTACGATCCCTAAAATTGTCCCATTCATGTTAATCTCCCCCTTTCGCTGACTTTTCTCGATCCACTAATGATTTGAGAATTTCTGACTTGGTACTCTTGTTAAATGCTGTGGTGAGGTCTTTGGCATTGATACTAAAGTAATGGTCACTCAACTCTTTTAGATCACCCCAGGTCGCACTCCCGTGGGTTTCAGTGTCCGCAGTTTCCCACGATTTATGTTTGCTATTTCGTTTCAAGGCAAAATAGATGGTGTATAGGATCACGGCGACACTGACAATAATTAGTACTGGGTTCTTTTGGCCCAAATACAAGTTGTAATAGTGCCAGGGGTGTAAAGCTAATTGTTTTAATACGGTTGGCATATGATCCGCAAAGGTTAGCTTATAACGGGACAAGGCCATGACAGCTCCAGCTAAGATCTCCGCTAAATACAAGCCAATGATTAGCGTTAGTAGATACGGCCAACTGGCTTTAACGCTGTTTAATAATTTGTCTTTCATCTAATCACCTACTATCTGTTTAATTCTTTGTTGGTTGTTACCGGTGTACCGTTGCTTGCCATGAATCAAGGTTGGCACCGCCGTTAGTTGATATTTTTGAATGTAATGCCGATTTTTGGGTTGATTCATGTTAATCAAGATGATGTTGTGACTAATTGCGTTGTGCCAATAAATCTGATGAAAGATCGATTGGCAATCCGGGCAATCATCGCGATAGAAGAACAACACTTTTTTAGGGTGCTTAGCTAAAGTCACGATTGGTCGCTGCTTTTCTACGTGGTTGACATATTGATGACTGGCAAACCCGCCAACGGCTAAAACCACCACGATTACCGCTAGGGCTTTACCAACCCGCTTAATTAAGGTCACTGGCTTTAAAACTACTGCCTAAGTTTTGGACTGCGGTGATTCGATTCGTGGTGGTATCGTAAGTCACTTGATAAAGCACCGTCGCCTTTTGCCAGTCGTTGTCGCCACTCTTACTTTCATAACTGACGACGGCCAAGCCCTTCATGTTTTGCCCCTGCTTACTTTGTGTATACAGGTTCAGCTGATCTAATTTGGCTGAAACACTATTGCTATCACCATACGTGCCTTTATTTGAAAAGTATTGCTGGTACAATTTGTCGGAAATCAAGTCTTTAACCCCATCTTTGCGCTGACCGTAGGTCTTGGGCTTAAAGTTATTCATGACCTTAAAGAACTTGGTGACCACCGTATTAAAGCTAAGTTCAGCCTGACTTTTGTCCTTATTATTTTGGTAGGTCTTATAACTGTCAATTTGGGTGCTCAATAACTGCTTTTGTTGGTTGGTTTTAGTCAATTGCCGGCTGACTTGACGCTTTTGTTGTTGTAAGCGACTAATCTGTTGTTGTGCCTGCTTAATTTGGCTATGCTGATAGGCATTCGCCCCTAATGACATAACTAAGATCAAGCTACCAATCACCACACTTAAAACCACGCTACGCTTCATTTGTTTATCCCTCCTTACTTCTTGATTGGCCGGGCTAACGTCACATCACTACCGTTCAATAAGCTATAAAACGCGGTGCCAAATGTGCTTTCGTTAACCTTGTCGCCTACACCACCTTGCTCAATGATCTTGGTGGCTTTACCTTGCCATTTTCCTAACAGAATAGCAGTATGGCCGTTGTTGCCGGCTCCCGCGCCTTGATTAACAATCACAATATCGCCGGCTTTCGCGTCATTTTCACTGATTTGTTTCAAGTATTGATGGCTGCCTTTGGCGTCACTAGCCATCGTGCCGGTAAACCAGCCCATATTGGCCGGTACCTTGTAACCAGCCTTATTCAGGGCTAACCAGACAAAGCCTGAACAATCGGTTCCACCGGTTTTGTTAGGGTTCTTTAAATCGCTACCTAAATCAGGGCTAGGGTGGGTTTGAACATAGTAGAAATCGCCTTTCATACTTTCCGCATTTTTGACGATACTACCGCCGGAATAGCTTGGGTCACTATCACAACCTAGTTCGGTCAGATCTCCGGAACTCGCATTGTCTAAGGTGTTTCCGGCCACTGGATCACTCGCACCCAACACGGAATACCAGTGATCGGCATATCCGTATCTTTGGCTTAGATACCATTGTTCCGGGTTCTTACTCATACCCTCATAATCCATTAGCCAGGCTTTCGTCGCTTTGTGCACGTCCGTATATTTAAAGATCTGCTTGTTTGACGCATAGTAACTACTGTTCAATTCTTGGTCGAGATAATCCAACTGTACCCCGAGATTGGTCGCTGGTTTGTTTTCCTTGTGGGCTAAGTCTTCCAGCTTATCCTTTCGACCGCCTAACCACTGGGCTAAGCCCGTGGCCCCGGAGCTTGAATTAACCGAATTGGGATCAAGGCGACTTTCTAGTTGTAAGACCCCTAAGATCCCGGCGGCCGCTTGTGGGGTGGCGCCATACTTCTGTTTCCAGTGCGCATAGATATTTTTGGCATTTTCTGTCATGCTCTTACTATCCAATTGCGTCTCTGTGGTGGTTGAGTTATCACAACTGTTTTCTTGTAGCTGACCAGTAATTGCGGCGATCAGCAAGACGATTAGCAGAATGGCACCGCCCACAATATAAGCAATCAACTTCCACTTCTTTTTCTTATATTCAAACGACAATACCTGCATTTAATCACCCACTTTGTGCTTGGCCTGATCAACTTGTTTTTGCGCTGCCGATTGGTCGCTCTGCGCATTCTTTAGATCAGCCTTAGCCGAATCCACCTTCTTGTCTTTATCCTTATCTTTACTGCCATCAATCTTGTTGGCGTCATCTAACTTCTTTTGCGCGTCGTTAACTTCGTTCTTAGCGGAATTGAGACTTAACAGGGCTTTTAAATACTTAGCTTTAGGACTGTTCACGCCGGCTAATTTGGTTTGGACGGTCTGGGCGTCTTGCGTATCGTTATGGGCGAGGAAAGCTTGCCCCATTCTCAATAAAACATCACCGTTCGTCGTAAAGGATAATTGGTTATTGAGCGTATTGGTATCGTAGTTAACAATCGCTTTTTCGAGTTGCAATTGGTCTTTTTGCTTGCTCGTCGCCTTAGTTGGCAACTGCCAATCAGCCACTTGGCTACTATCTTTGTTGGCATAAGCCGTGTTAACAACCTTGTTCAACTGACTTGGATCAACCTTTAAGGCTTGCTGGTACTGACCATGCTTTAAAAAGACATTGACTTGCTTAGTTGCAGGGTAGCCGGCCCGTTGCATATCTTTTTGCGCTTCCGACCACTTCCGATCATTTAAAGCAGTTTGAATTTGGCCGCTATATTTTAATCGCGTGACCTGGGCTTGGTTCTGGTTAGCTAAGCTCTGATATTGCCGTTCGTCACTTTTATGGACTAAGCCGACGGCCAAAACGGCCACAATCGCCACTCCGGCCACGCTCAACCATAAACGTTGTTTGGTTTTCTGCTGGGCCGTTTCAACTTCCTGCCATTCGTGATAACTCACAAAGTCCTCAATGCCGTTAACCACTTCCGTTAACTCATTTAACGACGTAGCTTTAGCTACTTGTTGTAAATAGTCATCAGGGTGTTTAGCTAGGGCTTCTTTAGGATTGCTTAGTAGCCGTTCATAGGGCGTCCCCGTCAAGCAAAATAGAATCAGCGCTTTGTATTTGGCTAAGTTGCTATGTTTGTCATCATAAGGCATGAGTTCATTGGCGCGATAGGCGTACCAAACATGTTGCATGGGGTAATACCACAGATTAGCTGGATTTAACGCAATATGATACTGGCTATCAGCAACCACCTTTTGCGCCATAATTTTCTTGGCAATGGCTGCCCGGATCGCCTTATTTTCCTGCGGTAATTCCTTTAATGATCTGACCTTATCCGGCAAGGTATAAGTTAAAACGACCTTCTGGCCTTGCTCAACCACGTTGACTAACTGCAAGAACTTGGAATCAGTTTGTTTTAATTCGTTTAGCTCACTCAACTGGTCATATCGAAACTGATTGTGATTGAGTTCGAGGATTAACTGGTTCCCTTGTCGCTTGAACGTACCGACCTCGATATTTAATAGCTGATTTGATTTACTCATTTAAAGTCCCTCCTTCCTCTTCGGTAGTGGTCAAAGCGTCAACTTCACTGGGGGTTAAGACCACGCGCTTTTGATAATCCGGTTGAATGGCTGTCTCACAGTTGTATTTTTCTTGGTAAGCTTCGGGATCAATTAGCCGTAGTTCTTCTTCGGTCAACTCGACTTTCATAAAGGCGCGTTGACTGCCATAAATCATCAGGGCTTCGCCTTGTCTACGGCGTTCTAGTAACTTCTTTTCTTTATCCGAGAACGTCATTCTTAACTTAGTAATCACATCATCAACGCCTTTACCGTCCAGGCCAAAGAACACCTTGGTATAGGAGTTCCCAATAATGGCTTCCCCAATATTCTGCCCAGTATCTGTTGTTCCTTCGATCACATCTTGAATTTGTTGCGTTCCGGCAATCGCCCCGGCATTGTACTTTCTGAACCGCTTGTAGGCTTGATGGAAAAAGGTGGCAGCGGCTTTGTGCAAGGTTAAAAAGTGAAATTCATCAACAAATAATTTCTTGCGGTTATGCCGATCTTTGGTAATTTCGTCCCATAGATACTGAAAAGTATTCAGATAGGCCGCTGATTGGACTTCCTGTTCACTTTGTAGCGGTTTCAAATCAAAGGAAATGATTTTCCCTTTTAAGTTAACGTTGGTGTGGCCGTCAAATAGGCTGTTAGAGCCACGGGTATAACTGCCTAAAATATAGTAGAAGTCTTTAACCCGACCGAATTTGTCAGCGTCCTTATCAGCCAATTTTTCCAACTCGTCATAAACATTGGATAAGGTCGGCCACTGATCGTCTTTAATTTCTTTCAAGCGGCTGTATTTCAAAACGCCACTGTTGACGTAAGCTTGTTTAACAACATCATCAAGGATTGCCAGTTCAACTTGGGTAATCCCGGTTTTAAGGACTTCAAAGAACCCCTTTAATCGCTGGATTTTATCTTTGACTAGTAAATCAAGGTTCGTGACCGCCTCATCAGCGCTGAGGATTTCTTCGGAGAAAATTTGGAGCGGGTTAATTTTGTACTTAGCATTAGAAGTTAAGTGCAAGACTGCCCCACCTAGGGCTTCGACAATCTTGGTATATTCGTTTTCCGGATCAATAATGTAGATTTGATAGTCTTGAATGGCGTAGCGTAGGATTTTCTGAATCATATAGGTGGTTTTACCAACCCCGGAAGTCCCGATAATGACTTGATTTTGATTAAGGGTCTTGTTGCGATCCAGCATATCTACGGCAATTAAGCTGTTGGTATCTTTGTTAACCCCTTCAATATCAGATCTAGGCTTCAAGTCCAAAATCTCCGCGTCGTCAAAGGGAAACATGCTGCTGGCGACTTCGGTATTACTTTCTTTATAGGTGTAATCCCCCATGAGGTTCTCGTTAATTGGCATGGTTGACCAGAAAGCTTGAAAGGTTGCTTTAACGGGCACTAAGGGCTTCATTTGTAGTTTAATCAACGTATTCTTGACGTTCTCGGTTAAGTCATCTAATTCTGCTAAACTGTTAGCCCGCAGATAAACCAACATATGTTGATAGACAAATGTGGTAGAATTATCAAGGTATTTATCTAGTTGCATGTTGGCCGAATCAATGTAGTTTTGCAGAATCTTCTTTTTATACGGGTCGAACGTATTCAGCTTCTGCGCTTCCTTATTTTGAATCGTCTTCTTGTAATAGGTAATCATTGAATTGTTACTGGCGCTGTCGATATATTGCACAATATCGATAACGCCTTTTTTACGCTTCAATTCTGACAACCAGTTGCCGTAAACCCGCTTGGGATAGTCAGCAATCGCTAACACCCGAATAAAATTCTCCCCCGACTGGACGTAGGTGGGGTACTGTTCCCAGCTAAACGGGAATAGTGAATGCAAGCTATCGCGATCAATCAGCTTGGTAAAGTCTTCAACCTCCGGTTTTTGTTTATTAACCGCTGGTTCACTATTTTGCTGACTTTCGTTTTTGGTTGGCATGAACAAATCTATGACCTTATCGCCAAAACTCATACTGTTGCCTCCTATCCATTGAAATTGATTAAGTTCTTTAAAATCTCTTGGACTTCTTGACTAGTCAACACTTTGGCCGTCACATCAAAGTCCGTTAACGCATTTTCAATATCCCGCTTAACCTGTTCGATTTTTTCGTCTAAATGACTGACCGCTAGATTTAAACTCTTAACACTTTTGTCTTTAATCGGTACCTTAACGATTAGCAGATGTTGTTTAGTGGTCATGTTTTTGGATTCCTGGACTTTAGTAAAGTGGTCCAAATAACTGGCTATTAATTGGATTTTGAACTGTTGATCGGGGTGATCTTTTTGTAAAGCAAGATACCGACGTTTGAGACCATTGAGATAAGCTGTCATATTGACGGGAATTGTCGGCTCTAAGAACTGTAAGGTGTCATCAACCCCTTCACCTAACGTACTCATGAGAAAGGCGCCATAGTCCTCAAAGACGTCTTGCTGTTCGGTTTCATTAAGTAGATCAAGGTTGATCCCACTAACTTCCAAAATGCCAACGAGATTACCCGTTTTGGTAACTTCGTAGTTACCATACATACCCACCACCAAGCTCATGTCATCAATGGTCTCTTTGCCACCATTGATTCTAGGCGGTTGGTAATCCCAATTGAGCTTCGCTGATTTATTGGCGGTTTTGCTCTTCTTCAAACGCATTTAGTTCGCCTCGCTTCTTCGGTTTTAAATAAAACAGTTTCTGACCATTGGCATAGCGACGTTTCAACTTAAAGTTATCCCGCACTTTAATATTCTTCCGCACCGCAACTGGCCGAATTGTTAAAATAGCCATGACAATCGTCATGGCTAAGACAACAATCACTATTTTTATCAGGACTAAAATCAGGCCATAGGGTGGGATCGCAATAAAAATTAAGCCCACTAGTCCTGCCAGCGCCGCATAGCCAAAATCCTTCAAGGTGTAGTCTTTCCAGATCCCATAATCTTTATCTACGTTCTCTGGAAAGATAAATTCTTTTCCTTTCTTCATTTCGGCAGGCTCCTTTTTAAATTAAGTGAATAGGCTGTAAACCCAAGGTAATAGCCAGATAATCGCTGCCGCTAGGGCCACTAAACCAGCCACCCGACCAACCGCGTGATAAACCTCTGATTTCTCTCGTGGATCGTCTGCGTCAGGCATTCTTTTGATAATAATAAATAGCGCGACACAAATCCCAACTAAAACGACCAAGCCAGTTAAAATACCTTGAATCGTCTTACCAGCTTGAGTTAACTTGCTTTTAACTTCGCCGCCGTCCGCCGCCAAAACAACCTGGGCGTTCATCAGCCCTAAATAAATCGCAGTAGCTCCAGTGGTTGCTAGCGCTTTCATTTTGCTGAACTTCATGTTATTCCTCCTTTCCATCGTCTTCTGATGTTCGTAATTGAATTTGTTCGGCCTGCGTTTTTTCTGGCTCACGCTGATAGAACTTATCCAATTGTTCCTCGGCAATTTGCTGGCTTGGTAATGGATCTGTGGCTAATTTAACTCGCCCATTTTGGCTCGTGGCTAAGTAATACTCTTTTTCTGACTGACCAAGTTCCTGAGTCTCTAAGACATGTAAATTATGTTCGTAACGACCTAAGGCATTATCAACTTCTAAACCGTAGAAGCCTAAGAAGCCCTCCAGAAAACTCGCACCAAAAAAGGTCATTTCATTTTTGATCTGCTTATATTGATGAGTCGGTTTATCACTGACTAATTTTTCGGCCTTTTTAGCATTTTGACTGTCTTGGTGGCGATTAAACCAACCACTAAGCTTTAACGGCTCAGTCTTCAACTGGCGTTTAACGGTCTTCTTAATCATTGCTTGCCGAACTTCATCGATTGGCTGACCGTCTTGATCTAATATCGCTTGTAGCTGCTTCTGGTCAGTTAGTGCTTGGTCGTCATCAACCATAATCGCCTTTTGGTTATCATGTAGTAACTTGCCATTAATGCCTTGCCAGCTTTCTACTTTCATTGGATCACCTCCTTATATTGCCCTTTTCTAGGCTAGAAATATTAAGCAACTAGCTTTCCCCTAGCCCACCCGGTAAAATGGATTGTTAGGAGGGTGACACCTAGAAGGCGTAATTCTAGGTGCTGATCCCCGTTAGCAACTCTACTGCTGACGAGGACGCCCTCTTTTTTTGTTTGTTTTCTTATCCATTCAATGCCTTCCAATGAAATTAATTTAACTGTGCCGGTTTCCATTAAGTATTCTTCGGGCATTCTATTTGGGTGCCGTCTTAACCATAAGCTTACATATGATCGATCATGCCCTAGCTTGATACCGGCCTGAGATAAACTAATCCATTCGTGTTGTCTTGCCACATGCAGGTAACTCCTTTCTTAAATAATTAACTAAATTATAGCACCATTTGAACACACTTGTGTACATTTGTTTTTACATTTACATTACAAGTGCATGCCCCCATCTTCATGCCGGTTTCGAGTTTGGTGTTGCCGTTGCTTTTTCGTCATTTTCCACTCAGTCTCCTTTAAACCTTGCGCCTGTTTTTGCCGTTGGTAATCTTCATCACGGGCATATAGGGCGGTCATGATTGCGTTACTAAAGGCCGTCTTTAAGTAATAGTCTGGACTAACTGGCTTGTAGTTCAGTGGTTGATAATGTCCGATATTTGCTTTTCTGTACTGGTCGTCCTTGGCTTGTTGCCCTTTTAACTGTTTTTGGATTTTCTCGATCTGACTGTTCTTAATCGTTGGATCGACTTTACATTCACCCAAAAAGAGTTGTTTAGTGCCGTCATGCTTTAAAACCCGTTGTAAGTGATGATTCTCTAACTGATCTAAGCTAAGCTGTCCCGATAAATAAGCTAGTCCTTGTTGATGTTCTTGGGGACTGAACACCTGTGGTGGATTTGCTTGCCACTGTTCAATCGTTTCGGCCTGACATGGCTTTAAAACAGGATCATAGTACATCACGGCTGTATAGGCTTGTTCCTGTTTAATCAATGGCAATCCATCTAAATCACCTTTGGGAAAGGCCCTTTTCAATACTTCATGGTATTGCGTTTTAATGACTTGCTTAACGGCCATGATTGCCCGTAGATCTTTGACTGCGCGAGTAATCTTTTGCTGTTCGGTTGGTGAATATTTCTCTAGTAACCCTTGATCGACGTGTTCTAGACTTTCTAAGTTATCGTCATGAATCATCAGCGTATATTTCAGTTCGATTTTGACTTCCTTTTCTTGTTGCATTAATAACTTCCAGCCAACGTATGGCCGTTTGGTAAAGGTCAATAATTGTTGGGTCAACAAATCATCACGAATGTTCATTAAACGTTCGTTTAATTCACTACCCTTGAAAACTGTTTGTTCGCTATCGGTTTCCTTAATTAATTCTCGTCTTTCAGCTTGCGTGGTCTGTTCAAAATTAAGCTCTGGATAAAGTTTTTTAGTCGTGCGATCAACCACTTTATTTAAGAGTTCATCTGCTTTTTTGAGTGAGCTTTCTTGTTGGTTAATTGTCAATAATTGTTTAGTCACATCTTCACCAACCGCATGTTTAATTAAGGTGCTGTTTTTCCAATTAAATAGCATGCGCCGCTTATCATCTAAGTTCTCCAAACTGATATAAGTTTTCAGTTCATGGCTTAACTCTTTAACTACCCGTTTTTCATTAAACGAGAAGTGTTTACTTAGGCTATCTAAATGACCTCTATTGATTACTTTTTCTTGGTTATTTTTATAACTGGCTTTGGCCTTGCGATAGTCCTTAACTTGTTGGTTAAATTCTTTTCTTTCATGCCGCTTACTATTGATTCCCTCATGTTGCATTGGGGTATCATCTATTCCCTCCTCGATAAATGATTTTTCGCTGATCCGATCGGGAATATTTTTTTGCTCTAAAACTTGATTTACACTAACCGCCCAATTGTGCCGCCATTCAGTTATTTTTTCTTTTTTATCCCAATCAACTAGCCACACCTTTCTTGATCTTGGAAAACGACTATTTCCTGTATAAGTCTTGTTCCCATTCTCATCTAATATATTTTCTCTTTTACTTTTCAATCCCCATGTTCCGTCTGGATTAAATGGACGATTAGTTAGCATAACATGAGCGTGCGGATTATCTGGGTGATCTCTATGAATTGCTACGTCGGCAACCATACCCTCATCAACAAAATTTTCTTGTACATATTTTGTCAATAATTCTTTCTGTTCATCTTCACTTAATTCAACTGGTAAAGCCACGTTAAACTCTTTTGCATAGCGTGAATTTGCTCGCCGATCTTTTCTTTCGACTTCATTCCATAATTTCTCTCTATCACTCGCCCATTCTGGCGCATTCTTTGGTGTCAAAATAAAGCTTTCTGGCGTGACTGACCGAGCATAAAAATAGCTTCGGCCTTCTTTTTGATCGAATAACTTTTCACCACTTCGATAAGCAGCTCCAGCAATGGCACTACGTCCTTTACCAGCACTAATATTTTGAAAACTCATGTGAAAAATTGCCATGTCGGTCACCACCTTTCTTTGGGTTTATGGGTTTGCTTTTGTTGTCGCCAACGGCGACTTCTAATACAAGTGTTTAGCACAATAACACAACCAACTTTAGTTGTTGTGTGTAAGTGCGCATTGACCTCGTTTCACTCGGTCTGCTTATTCTCCTGAATTTACTTTTAGTGTATGCCTTCCGCTTCGCTATTTCAACTTTTATACTTTGACTTAACGTTTCCCTTATGATATAGTGTCGGTGATTATTTCTAATATGATTGGAGGGATCGTTATGTCTCAAAGTAACTTAGAAAAACAAGAAGCTAAATTAAAAGCCCTTAATAAAAAAATTAAGGACGAAAAAAATAAGATTGAACAACGTCTAGGTAAACAAATCATCAGTCAAGCCAATTTAGATTATGCTAATTTGTCTAACGATCAGATTAAGCTTTTAGCCAAGCAATTTTCTGAATTTTTAAAGGTAAATTCCGTAGATCATTAGCCATACGAGATGGGGAAATTCCATGTCTAATCAATATGAAAAACTAGTCGAGCAGCAAGCGCGTTTAAAACAAAAAATTGAGCGGGAGGATTTTAAATTACGGCAATCTAAATACTATGAAAATCGGCAAGCCCGCAAAGCCCGTTCTCGCCGATTAATTCAAAAAGGGGCTTTATTAGAAAAGTACTTTCAAGCTAATAACCTCTCGGTCGAACAAACCGAAGAACTTTTAAAAACATTTGCTGACTATGTTAACGCCCATAAACCGGATAAATTAAAAAACGATCAACCTAATAACTAGGCCGATCGTTTTTATTTTCAGGATTGTTTTTTGGCTTAATTTCTGGATTTTGTTTAGCAAAGTCTTTTAACTGTTTTTGAATTCTTTGTGTAAGCTCTGCTTTACTTTCTTTGTGCTTCCTTTTACTTGATCGCTGTTGAATTATCTTTTGACCCTTACCTCTTCTTTTTGATTTTAGGTCAAGCGTAAAATCTGAAATTTTATTTTGATCTAGCTTACTTAAATGACCGATTTCTTTAAAGTTTAAACCGGCTTTGGGAAAGCGATAAATATTACCAAGATCGACCCAGGAAGGTTTCTTCAACCCAGCGGATTGCCAATCTTGAATCGGATAATATTGTTGCTTGATATAAGCCGACTTCTTTTCATACTGACTAGTAATTTTAAAAGCCTCGACCGTCTGTTCTGATACCCGACGAATTAAAACTGGCCGAGACTTGCCACCGTTAGTTTCTACAAAACTAACGTATAGGCTGACTAAGTCATTAGTCCTCATCTGGATC
Organism: Lactiplantibacillus brownii; assembly: GCF_031085375.1. Taxonomy (NCBI): domain Bacteria; kingdom Bacillati; phylum Bacillota; class Bacilli; order Lactobacillales; family Lactobacillaceae; genus Lactiplantibacillus; species Lactiplantibacillus brownii. The sequence goes on along the minus strand of NZ_JAVCWF010000002.1, from coordinate 1,633 downwards.
GTTGAGCCAATCAGCGACCTCTTTAGCGTCTTTGAACTCGGTGACTGGTGTCCCTTCGGTCGCCTTTAAAAAGCGTAAATTAGCTCTTTCTTCTTCGCTTAAAGACGCATTAAAAGGTAAAGCACCATTAGCAACAATCCGCTTGTAAAACATGTTAATGGCCGTGGTTGGATTTAAGCCCAATTCGCTTAAAACTGCTTCGGTATCATCGGCCAAATCTTTATCAATCTTGACTTGGACCCGTTTCTTTGCCTTAACTGCCATGATTGTCTCATCTCCTTTATTTTACTACTACCATTATACTACCTTTTGAGTACCCTATCAATAGATAAAGCCCTGGCCTCAAATCACTTGAGCTTGGCGTTGATCTAAAGGCTGAACTTTTGAGCTGGTTAGCCTGGTTAGCTCTGGCACTCATTTAAAAGCCCCTATTCTTCTGTTTAAGCCATTTAAATCTAGCTTAAGTATAAATAGGTTAGTAAGTCTTAAAACTGCTTAGAAAGGATTTTGTAGCCTTTTAGGACTAGTAGTACAACCCACTGTTATCGTTGTCGGCCGACTTTTCTTCTTCGGGGTGTTTAGCCGCATATTCTCTAGCCGCTTGTTTATTCCACCAAACGCCAAATAGGTTTTGCATGGTGCCGTACAAGTAGTTCTCAACATTCTTGATGTGCTTCTCATTGCTTCTCAGGGCGTTAAAGTAGCGTCTCAAGGCTTTAGTCATTAAAGGCTTCAGTTCCTCATCATCAAGTGGGATTATGACGCCAATGTCCTGATGATCCTTTTCAACTCGATATTTAGCATTCAGAATGATACCAATAAACCGGCGCATTTGTTGCGGAGTTCGGCACCAGAAACTAAGTAATTGTACGGCTTCGGGTTCTAAGAAAACTGGTAAGCCACTATCTTTATCAGTTAAGAAATCATTAGCATGTTTCACCAAATCCTTGTTTTGCTTTTCTAGTTCTGCTGGTGAGAATTGGGCTGTGGAAAAGTCCAACTTTTGAGTATCTATATTATATCTATTAGTATCTAAATTATTAGTATAGTCTAGATCGTGACTCTTTTTGACACTTTCGCGTGTATCAAGGGTTTGTGGTGTATCTTTAACGAACTTCCGCGAAGGTTCCGTTTTGACACTTTCGCGTGTATCAAGGGTTTTAGCGAACTTCCGCGAAGGTTCCGTTTTGACACTTTCGCGTGTACCAAGGGCTCGTGGCTCTTGTTGCCGAGATTTTGTATAAATGTCTGTTGCGGTAACTTCTAAATCTGCTAAATACAATCTATTTGGTTCATTTTTACCAGTTTTGGGATTAAAGTGCATGGCTTTCTGAAATAATAATCCTTGGTTTTCAAGTTCATTTTTTACCCTAATCACTTTCTTTTTTGACCAGCCCATAAGATCTGTTAGTTCTTGATTTGTAAAAATGAAATAAACCCTGTTATCTTCATCAACCCAGTTGTTTTTCAATGAATAATCTAGTCTATCGTGTAAAATCATATATCCTAATTTTGCACTATCACTTAATGTCTTATATTGAGATCCATAAATTAAAACCTGTGGGAATTGGAAAAAACGAGTTGCATAAGCTTTTTCCGACTCAATAAAATTGAAATTAGTTTGATTCATTAT